>JAITQY010000173.1 GCA_031288675.1 Oscillospiraceae bacterium
AAACGTTAACAAGCAATCGTTGCCGGTACAGCGGACAGTTCTTTTAAGCGATTTACCCGATTATCCGTCCGAACATTCAAAACTATTTACCCGCCAAAAACCGCTTGACTTTTCAGTAAAAATGTGGTATAATATACGGGTTAAAGTTAGCCACAGCGGAGGAAGATTTTCAGCTCTTTCATACCGCATAAATAAGGAGGTAACAAATGGCAGACGCAAAATATATCAGCAAAACTCACGAGACCGGAACGGTCAGCTACTCGGAGGAAGTCATTTCCACCATCGCGGCGGAGGCTTTAGGACACGTGGACGGAGTTCATCCCGTCAAGACTAAGCATAGCGGTCACTCCATACGCGTAAAGGTCGCGGCGGATAAAGTCACATTGGAGTGCGCTATTCGCGTGGAGTACGGCAAAGCAGTTGAAGACGTCGCAAAAAAAGCGCAGTCTGAGGTCGCGGAAGCGGTTACAAGTATGACGGGCTTGGAAATTGCCGCTGTCAACATCACCGTCAGCGGAATCGTATCCACTGTGAGGAACGCCGAGTGACTCGTATCAATGCACGTGAAGCGGCTGTTCAGTTATGCTATGCGTTAGTAATGTCGGGTGATCCGCCGCCGGTTTGTCTTGACAACTTTTTTGATATGGATCACTTCTCCGCTCTGCGCAATGAAGAGGAGCTGTTTGACCTGTATTCAGTGGCGCCGGACACGGTACAGCTTGCCTACATAAACGATATAGTAACCGGCGTTGCCGACCACCTCGCGGAACTTAACGACTATATAGCTAAGTACTCTAAGGGCTGGCAGGTTTACAGAATCAGCGAACCCGCGCTTGCCGTACTGCGCGTCGCGATGTATGAGACGCTTTATTATCCTGACGTCCCCGCCGCCTCAGCGTTCAATGCCGCTATTGATATTGTGCTTAATTACGAGGATGAAACCGTTGTCAAGTTCGTCAACGGTATACTCGGAAGCTACTCGCGCGGGGAACTTGCCGCGCTATGAACACTTCGCTCGAAAACAAACAGTTTACCGTTGCTCAGCTGAACGATCTCCTAAAAGAGATGTTCGACGCCGCGCCGTTTCTTGATGGAATAACCGTTATCGGCGAGCTGTCGAACTACAAGATTTATCCGTCAGGGCATCACTATTTCAGTGTAAAGGACGCGGAAAGCCAGCTGCGCTGCGTGATGTTCAAACACGCGGCAGGTTCAGTCAAATTCAAACCGGAAAACGGAATGAAAGTTATCCTGTGCGGCAGTGTCAGCGTTTATCCGCGCGACGGTGTTTACCAGCTTTATGTCACGAAAATCACTCCGGACGGCGTCGGCGACTTGCACGTCGCGTTTGACCAGCTTAAAGCGCGCTTACATCAAGAGGGTCTTTTCGACCCAGCTAAGAAGAAGCCGCTTCCGCGCTTTCCGCGGCGTATCGCCGTTGTTACAAGCTCCGCCGGTGCGGCGGTTCGTGATATATGCCGTATACTCGGCGCGCGCTATCCGCTTGCCAAAGTAATAATTCTTCCCGTCAGGGTTCAGGGCGCGGAAGCTCCGCCGGAAATCGCCGCCGCGCTGGATTACGCTAACGCCTGTAACGTCGCGGACGTTATCATCACAGGTCGCGGCGGAGGGTCTATTGAGGACTTATGGGCGTTCAATGACGAGTGCGTTGCCTATGCTATAGCGCGTTCACGCATCCCCATTATCAGCGCGGTGGGACATGAGCCGGACGTTACCATCAGCGATTTTGTCGCAGACGTCAGAGCTTCCACCCCGTCCAATGCGGCAGAGATTGCCGTGCCGGATAAGAACGACCTGCTCGCTTGGCTCAGCGCCTCCCACAGCCGTAACGTTTCATCTCTGCGCCGCGCGGCGGACGTCCGCGCCCAGCATCTTAGCCGCCTTTCCGGCGCCAAAGTAATTAGCAGTCCGCTCGCCTACATTGACGAGCGCCGTATGACCCTTGACCGTTTAACGGAACGCTTAGCCTCAGCAATGCGCCGAACCATCGATTTGCGCGGAAACCGTTTCACCTGCCTTGCCGCCGGATTAGACGCTCTCAGTCCGCTTAAAGTCCTGACGCGCGGATACTCGATAGTCAAGGTCAGCGGAAAAACTGTCAAGAAGAAATCCGACGTTACCGCAGGCGACAAAATCACCGTCGCCGTTTCAGACGGCGAAATCAGCGCGGTTGTAAGCGGGTAAGACAACGGTCTAATCTTTCTGATCTTCTTTCATTCAGCTTCGTTCAATCCGTTAAAGACTATAACCGGCAATCCCCTACCCCCGCAAACTCACGGCTAATTGTTAATCATTACCTATCAATTGGAGTTACATTATGTCAATTTTATTTGCGGTTATACTCGGAATAATACAAGGATTAACCGAATTTCTGCCGGTAAGCAGCAGCGGACATCTTGCTATGGCACAGATTCTGTTCGGCGTAAACGGCGGACAGGATATGCTTCTTGATGTACTCCTGCATCTCGGAACTCTTGTCAGCGTTGTAATCTATTACCGCAAAGACGTGTTGGATATACTCTCACACCTTACCAAACGGCGGATAGTTCCGTTAGTCATCATCGCTACGCTGCCGCTGTTCGCGGCGGTGTTCGTCAGCGATTATACGAAGTTACTGTATAACAGCAGTCTGTTTATCGGCTGCGCGTGGATAGTCACCGGAATCGTTCTGTTCCTGAGCGACAAGGTCATAGCCGGACGCAAGGACGAAGAAAGCGCAAAGTGGTACGACGCGCTGATTGTCGGCATTGCTCAGGCGATTGCCATACTGCCCGGCATAAGCCGCTCCGGAAGCACAATCACAGCGAGTTTATTCCGCGGTTTCAGGCGAGATTTTGCCGTAAAATTCTCATTTTTGCTGTCAATTCCCGCGATTTTAGGAGCGAATATTTTGGAGCTTAAAAACGCGTTGGAACTCGGCATTGATACAAGCCTTTTGCCGGCATACGTTTTGGGAATAATCGCCGCCGCCGTAAGCGGGTGGCTCGCCATAAGAGCAGTCAACTGGATTGCCTCAAAGGCCCGGTTCAAATACTTCGGAATCTACTGCGCGATACTCGGAATCATTGCGGTCACCGCAAACCTGATAATGCGCTAACGGCTATCGGATGCCGTTAATCAATGTGATTAAGTAAATACTACTCTATACTATTTATATATTAACTAACTACTACATTCGGAGGAAGACAATGGCGGCAAAGAAGCCAGCGGCAAAGAAAACGACGCGAACGGCAAAAAGAAAAGCTCCGGCGAAGCAGCCCCGCAGACGGGAGGTAGGCGCGGTAGTCTGCCTGTTACTCGGACTTTTTAGTCTGATAGGATACTTCACTACGGACGGCTACTTCATAGAGTTCTTCGCGAACTTCATACGCGGCTTTGCCGGATACGGCTACTATGTCGCTCCGTTTGCGCTGTTCTCCGCCGCGTGGACATTAGGGCTGCACTATGGACGACCGGTACGTCTGCGCACGACCTGTATACTGCTGATTCCGCTGTTTCTCGGCTCGCTGGTTCAGCTTATTTCAGGCAACGAGACCTATACCGGGTTCGGCGATACTGTCTGGAACTTATGGCGCGGAGCAGTGCCAACCCTTGAAACAGAGGAACTTGCCGTAAACGGCGGAGTTCTTGGCGGGCTTATCGCAATGGGCTGCCGCGCGATGTTCGGCAACGCGGGTTCGGCAATTCTGTTTGCCGCGCTATTGATTATCTTTATCTTCGCAGGGCTTAATATTACGCCAAGCGCGATTGCCTTATGGTGGCGCGGCAGGGAGCGTATAGCTTACGAAGAGAAACCGCTTCCGGAACCTGTCACGTTTTCTTCTCCGGTTTTGCGAAACCCTGTAAAGCCAAAGCAGAAAAACACTGCCGCAGTTGATCTGCCTCTGCCCGGTAAGGCAGAGCCGGTTAAGCCAGTTTCTATTCCTGATACGCAGGTGTTTGATTTTGACAAGACAGATAAGTTTGACCCGTTTGACGATAAACCGCCGTTCCCGATAAATGAAAAC
>JAITQY010000002.1 GCA_031288675.1 Oscillospiraceae bacterium
AACGCAACGCTTCCATCCCGGTTGTTACGGTAGTTCAGGAAGTCAATATCGACTTTCGACTGCTTCAGAACGTCCATAACATAGCTGTACATATTGTCGCGCTCGTCCGCCGTAACGTAGAACCCGGTAAGATAAGCGCCATTTTCAGCGCGTCCCGACCAATCTACTTTGATCCAGCGTTCACTGTTTTTATCCCGTGAAATAACGGAGTTCATATAGTTCGGACAATCCTTGCGGTGTACGGATACTCCGTGTCCCTGCGTGACAAACCCTATTATCTCATCCCCGCAAACCGGGCTACAGCACCGCGCAAATTTCACCGCGCAGTCCGTCAACCCGTCTACGATAACTCCGGAAGTTGAAGTCGCCGGTTCCTCCTGAATCCGCTTATCTTCAACAGGGAAATCGCTCTCCGCCTCATCCGTCGCGTCACGTATTCGCTTCACCATCTCTTCCCGTATGCGGTTAACTATCTGTGACGCGCTCCGGCTGCGTACGCCGATAGACGCGTACAGGTCATCAAGCGATTTTATAGAACTGCGCTCCAATACGGTTTCAAGAATCCCGCTGTGCTTTATTTCAACAATATCAAGCCGCGCGCGCTTTATCTCTGACTCAAACTCCGATTTGCCCAGCGCAACCATCTCATCGCGCCGTTCTCTCCGGAACCATTGGCGTATCTTCGAGCGAGCCTCAGGACTTCTTACGATATTAAGCCAGTCAAGGCTCGGACCGCGCGATGATTCGTTTTTGATGATCTCCACGATATTACCGCTGACCAAAACGCTGTCTATCGGCACCACACGCCCGTTTACCTTTGCGCCGGCGATATGGTTTCCAAGCTCGCTGTGTACGTGATACGCAAAATCTATCGGCGTCGCGCCGGACGGCAAAATCACTACCTTTCCCTTAGGCGTATAAACCATAAGCTCATCCGCAAACATCTCTGTCCGTATCGCTTCCGCGAACTCCCGCGGTCCTAAATCTTCCTGTTCTGAAAGCAAATTTTGCAGCCACTCATACTGCCGAAGATCTGCGTCCGATAATCTGTTTTCTCCACCTTTATACGCCCAGTGCGCCGCTACGCCTTTCTCCGCGTACTCGTGCATCTTGCGCGTTCGGATTTGTATCTCAAACAGCGTTCCGCCCTCGCTGACATATGTGTTATGCAGACTGCGGTACCCGTTGGGTTTCGCCTGAGCTATATAGTCCTTAAATTTGCCCGATGACGGTCGGAATGTTTCACTCATCGCTCCGTGTACAAGGTAGCACGACGCAAGAGAGTCATCTTCCACGATTATCCGGAACGCGCAGAGGTCGTGAACCTCCGTAAGCGTTTTATTCTGGCTGTACATCTTACGATAAATACTGTATAGGTGTTTAATGCGGCTCTGCACTTCCGCATTGATATGATACTCCGCAAGCTTTTTTTCTATGCGCTCCTTTACCTGAATCCTTAGCTCTTCCAACTCATCGCCGTGTTTGTCCAGAAAATCGTTGATCTCCTTACACGCAACCGGATCAAGAAATATGATGGAGCGGTCTTCAAGCTCCCACTTTATCCGCTGCATACCGAACCTATGGGCGATAGGCGCATAAATTTCAATCGTCTCCGCCGCTTTTTCTCGCTGTTTATCCGTATTCTTGTACTCAAGCGTACTCATATTATGCAGCCGGTCGGCAAGTTTGACAAGCATAACGCGCGGGTCTTTAGCGGTAGCAAGAAGCGTTTTGCGCAGCGTGCCAACCTGCTCCTCGTCTTTGGCAAGAAACTGTATGTGTTTCAGCTTAGTAACACCGTCAACAAGATTTGCAATGTTCTCCCCGAAGATACGCTGAACGTCTGCATAACTGACTTCTGTATCCTCCATTAGGTCGTGCAGCAGACACGCGCATAAAGCCTCTTCATCAATGCCGATATGCGACGCAAAAATTATCGCGGCTGAAATTGGGTGAGTAACAAACGGCGATCCCTCCGCGCGCTTTTGATTACCGTGATATTTCCGCGCAAACTTATAAGCGGCGCGGATACGCTCTAAGTTCAGTTCCGGCGATTTGTCCTTAATAACTTTAAGCAGTTTATCAAACTGCTTTGCAACGGCATCGTCCGGAAACTCAAGCTCTAAAACCTGAGCAAGCTTTTTTTCCATTTGTCACCCCTCCTTACCGCAGAATAAATTCCATATATTCCGTTCCTTATAATATATCAGCTAAGCAATCCGAAGTCAAGTTCAGATTGCTTAGCGCTATAAATTTATATTCAATAAACTGTTCACAAATTATTTACGATTACACGATAATTTTCTCTTGACAAACCAGAAACTTTGTGCTATAATGCTTGTGTAATGATTAATGAATAATAGTTAATGATTAACGTCCTGTAATGTGAACTCGTTCGCCGCTTCCCTCGTCCCCTGCCTGCTAATAACTACCGACTATCTCCCGTCCACTCTTGACTGCCTACTAACAGGCTAATGACTACCTCGCCAACCTTTGCAGTATAGCGCTGTCGGTAAGTTCCGCTTTAGCGTCACCATTTTTGTGTTTCGGAGTTATTACAACGCTCGTATCTCCCCCGGAAATTTCCGCCAGTCCAAGCTCCTCAAACACCCTAACACAAATATAGGTCTTACCCGGATTGCTTATCCCCGCCGCGCGTGTAAGAATCTCCATTTGCGTTTCTACCCCAGCCGGCTTCGCCAAACTTCCGCTGTCGATAATTTTCCATACAGCGACCAAATCACGTCGCTCCGGACGAAGCAGAAAACTCTCCGTTTTATTAAGCTCCGCGCCGTCAAGAAACCTCTTACACAAAAGCAATAATTCCGCCTGGCTGACACTCTGTCGCTTCGGCACGTCTGTATTTGATTTTGCCTGAGCCGAGCCGCGAATATCGCGCATTATTAGCTGTACGGAACGGTTGCCGCGGAACTCGTTTATGATAGGTTCAAACGCGATGTCTATCTTATCGTGTTCTTTGAAAGCAAACTCCTTCAGCGATACTCCAAAGCAAACGCTTTCAAGAATCTGTCCTCCCTTGCTGATTTTCAGCTTTAAGTGTCTGTCGCCGCCGATAGAGATTATCGATTCAATTTCAGCTCCGGCAATTGAAAGTACCGGCGGCGGATTGCCCGGTCCCCATGGCGCGAGATACTTCAGTGTCTCAACATTTTCAAGCGACAGCATAGAGTTATCATCCACCTGAAAATCAATCATCAGCTGAGCCTTGCCGATTTCATCGCGCTTGGAGTTATAATACTCTTTAAGCCGTTTGGAAAATGACGTTATATTCTCCTTAGGAATCGTCAATCCTGCGGCGTGAAAATGTCCGCCGAAGTTAGTAAGCTCATCCTTCATGGAATCTAACGCGTCAAAAATTGAAAAGTTACCGAACGACCTGCAGCTTCCGCGACCTACCCCGTTTTCAATACAAATTACCACCGCCGGAACTCCAAAAGTATCAGCTAACCGCGACGCGACAATACCGCTTACGCCATTATGCCACGTCTCACTGTATACGATTATAGGCTCGCCGATTTCATCGCCCGGATTCTCACCCGTAAGTTCATCGCGAATCTCCGTGAAGATTTTGTTCTCTATGTCACGGCGTTCACTGTTTAGCTCGCACAGCGTTTTTGAAAGGTC
>JAITQY010000019.1 GCA_031288675.1 Oscillospiraceae bacterium
AACAGTCTCATAATCCGCTTTACAACCGCGCCCTGCAAGGAGCTTATTAACCCGGTTCCACGTTCAAAACCGTTACCGCCCTTGCCGCGCTTAATGAGCGTATAATCGGAGAGAACGATAAAATTACCGATGAAGGTCGCTTTACACTATATGACGACTATCAGCCGGCGTGCTGGATTTTTAACTCCGCACACGTAACTCACGGCACTATCAACGTTGTGGAAGCAATTGAGCAATCCTGCAACTACTTCTTTTACGACGTTGGCTCAAGGCTTGGTATAAATAATATCTCAAAATATGCTGCAATGATGGGACTTGGCGAGAAAACTGGCATCCAGCTCTCATCTACAGAAAGCGCCGGTCAGGTGGCAAGTGCAGAGCTTAAAGAGTCACTGCGTAATGAACGCTGGATGGGCGGCGACACACTTCAGGCTGCAATCGGACAAAGCCTTAACCTGTTTACACCAATTCAAATGGCAAGCTACACCTCAACTCTTGCCAACAGCGGAACGCGCTACCGCGCCACTCTGCTTAAAGAGGTAAAATCAAGAGATAACACTCAAATACTTAAAACCTTTGAGCCGGAAGTACTCAGCGCCGCTGATATCGAACCTTATAACTTCGAGCTTATCCGTCAGGGTATGATCAGAGTTGCGCGCAACGGAACGGCACGTTCGACTTTCGGAGTAAGTTATCCGATCAAAGTCGCCGCCAAAACCGGTACGGTTCAGTTCGGCTCCAACCTTGAGACCAATGCCGTATTCATTGCATATGCTCCGGCAGATAACCCGGAGATTGCTATCGCTGTCGTCATCGAAAAGGGCGGTGCCGGGTCTGAAGTTGCTTCGGTAGCTAAGGGTCTGTTCGACTACTATTTTGCGCTCTCCGACGACATCGGAGCAATTGAAAGCGAAGGCGTTCTGCTTAGATAAACTTTCGATTTTCAAATTAACAAATAATTCACTTTACTTCGCGCTTCTGTTGTGGTATAATAGAGAAGCTAATAAGCAACAGATAACAAACGGAGGAAACAAATGAAATTACTGAAATCAATTATCTGCCTGAGTTTAATCTCGGCTTTACTGCTGTTAGGCTCCTGTAACGTCTCCAAAACAGAGCCGTCGCCATCGCCAGAAGCAGATGACCTCGCGGCGGAAACTTCTAAAGAGCTTGAAAAGGGAACGTTGCTGTTTTCTATTGAAGGCTCGGACGCCCATTGTGATATATATGAGGTCGAGTACCGCTACTGGGTAAATCAGGTGCTTACATATGACGGGATTGATCCTTCCGGTGAAATCGACTGGACTGGACAGTCTCCGGACACTGAGTATACAACTCTGAAAGAATATGTCGAACACGAGGCTATCAAATCCGCCGGGATTTTCCGCGCTATCTTAATGAAATCCAATGAGATGGGCTTGGAGCTTTCCGAAGAGAATCAAAAATATCTTGACGGGATTCGTGATGAGTATATCTCTTATTTTGGAGATGAAGCCACCTATTTAGACCAGCTCGCGAATGCGGGATTAACGGAAGAAATGCTGAAATTTCAAGAAGAAGTTTCAATCTATTACTCTCTTCTTAGCAAGGCTATTTTCGGAGAAAACGGCGAAGAAATCTCCGAAGAGGACGCTATTTCCGCCGCTGATAATCAGGGAGTGCTTCGCGCAAAACACATACTATTCAATTTCCCTGAATCAATTGACGGCAGTGAAATAACCGAAGATCAGAAACAGGAAACTCTTGACAAGGCAAATGTACTTTATGAAGAACTCTCCGCAATCACCGATACCGACAAACTTCTGACCGCCTTTGACGCTAAGATGCAGGAGCTTTCCGACGATCCCGGTAAGGTCAGCAACCCAAATGGTTACCAGTTCACCGAGGGTGTTATGGTAGAAAGCTTTACTGTCACGGCACAAAACACGCCTGTCAATACTATCTCAGAGCCTGTGGATATTCAGTACGGCTACAGCATTATACTTCGTTTGCCGATCGACCCGAACCTTGATATAAGCAGTCCTTACGGCGGCGGAACACCGCGCCAGCTGACCGTTAACTCCAAAATGGACGAACTCATCTCAACTTGGACTGACGAGCTTACAATTGTATCTACTGAGAAATTTGATAACATTGACTACGCGGAGCTTATCGCAGTTAAATAATAGATGCAACCTGCAAAAACCGGAGCAATAATATTAGCCGCAGGCTATTCCAGCCGAATGGGAGCGTTCAAGGCAACGCTGCCTGTCGGCGGAGTTCCTGCGGTTACGCGTGTAATAAATGTCTTCACTAACGCCGGAATTTCTGATATTGCTGTTATCAGCGGTTACAAGCGTGAACTGCTCGTTGAACACATTCAAGGAGCAACCGAAGTTTACAACGCAAACTTCTCCGACGGAATGTTCAGCAGCGTTCAGACCGGCATTGCACACTTTGCTGAACGCGGGTTTGACGCCGTATGGCTTACTCCGGCAGACTGCGCATTGATAAGCGTACCGAAAATCAACAGTACAGATAACATAATAATCCCTACATATCTTGGCGTGGATGGTCATCCGGTGCTTCTTCCAAACCGGTTATTTCCGGATATAATATGCTACGGCGGTTTCGGCGGGCTGCGCGGGCTGATTGAACAATTCCGCGAGTTCATAGTCTATACAGAAACCCACAATACAGGCACTGTGTTAGATATGGACACACCGGACGACTATGACGCGTTAAAAAGATACGCTGAATCTCAATCTTCATCAGTGTAAAAAACAGTTGCAATTTTAAGTTCAACCGTGTTATAGACTGCACTATGGAGATTTTTATTTTCCTAAAACAATACATAGATAATAATTAATCTTAGATTACGGCATGTTCTTCGCGTGAGTATTGTAATTTCATAGACATAGAGGATTAGACGAAAGTCTAATCCTCTATGTCTATGCTGACGTGATTTCCTTCTCTGGCGGCAAGCGCACGGACAAGAATCCTTATGTCTTTTGCGGTTCTGCCGTGTCTGCCTATCAATTTACCCATATCGGACTGTGCAACATTTACCCGAAACAGCGTCTCCGGTTCCCCGGCTATAGTCTGCTCAGATTCTTCAATAATTACTGAGTCCGTATCGTCAACAAGGCTCTTTACCAGAAGTTCCAAGAGTTCTTTCATTAGGCGAGTACTCCTTGTTTCTTGAGTAAAGTTTTGACCGTGTCGGTGGGTTGAGCTCCGTTGCTTATCCAGTACTTGACGCGCTCACCGTCGATTTTCACTTCCGCCGGATTGGTCAGCGGATTGTATGTCCCGATTTCCTCAATAAACCGCCCGTCACGCGGGAAGCGCGAATCCGCAACAACTACACGGTAGAACGGAGCTTTCTTTGCTCCCATTCTGCGAAGTCTGATTTTTACCATTTTGTCACCTCCTGTTCAAGTGGTTATATCTACAAAGGCGGTTCCGCCTAATATAGCTTTATTTACCGAGCAGCTTTGAAAGCAATCCGCCGCCGCGACCGCCTTTTTTTGTCAGTCCGCCAAGCTGCTTAGCCATACTTTGCATTTGCTCGAATTGTTTTAGCAAGCGGTTTACGTCCACAACCTGCATTCCGCAACCCTCTGCAATACGTTTCTTACGGCTTGCGTTGAGAATGCCCGGATTATTGCGTTCCTTTGGCGTCATCGATTGAATTATAGCCTCCGTGCGCGACAGCATCTTTTCATCAAGCTGAGCGCCTTCTAACGCTTTCGTGTTCATTCCCGGAATCATTCCGGCAAGATCGCTTATTCCGCCCATCTTTTTCACCGATTGCAGCTGATCATAATAGTCAGTCAAAGTAAGCTTATTGGACAGCATACGCTCAGCCATTTGCATTGCCTGCTTTTCCTCGAATGCCGCCTCCGCTTTCTCAATAAGCGTTTCGACGTCGCCCATGCCGAGTATGCGTGAAACCATTCTGTCCGGGTGAAAAATCTCCACCGCATCGAGTTTCTCGCCTATGCCCGCAAATTTGATTGGCTTGCCTGTCACCGAGCGAACGGAAAGCGCCGCGCCTCCTCTTGTGTCTCCGTCAAGCTTCGTCAGGAACACACCGGTAATCCCCAACGCATCGTCGAACGCCTTAGCGGCATTTACTGCGTCCTGACCGGTCATAGCGTCAACTACGAACAGTATCTCGTCCGGTTTAAGTTCCGCTTTAAGCTCCTTCAGCTCGTCCATAAGCTCTTCATCAACGTGCAAACGTCCCGCCGTGTCAAGGAACACTATGTCATTGCCGTGTGTCTCCGCGTATCGCAGAGCTTCCTTAGCGATTTTAAGCGGCTTCTCCTGCCCAAGCTGAAAAACCGGAACTCCGACCTGCGCGCCGACCGTCTCAAGCTGCTTAATTGCCGCAGGACGGTAAATATCGCACGCCGCCAGCAACGGTTTTTTACCTTTCGATTTCTGCATAGCTGCCAGCTTTGCGCCGTTTGTGGTTTTACCCGCGCCCTGCAATCCAACTAGCATTACGATCGTCGGAGGATTAGATGAAAGATTCAGATGTTCCGCCGCACCGCCCATCTGAGCAATAAGCTCGTCACGAACAACTTTTATCACCATCTGCGCGGGGTTAATCCCGTCTAACACTTCCCTGCCGACCGCGCGGTCGCTTACCCGAGCTATAAAATCTTTTACAACTTTATAGCTTA
>JAITQY010000046.1 GCA_031288675.1 Oscillospiraceae bacterium
ATGAAGAGAAAAGCTCCGCATTTTCAGGCAGGAGAACGATGCCGGATTCCTCAGCCGCTTCGCGAATCGCCGCGGTAAGACTGTCCTCTCCGGCGACCGCGCTGCCGCTTGGAACCTCCCACATTCCCGGGTAACCGATTTTATTGAACGCGCGGCGCGTGATCAGAAATTCCCCGCGGCTGTTAACTATCCACGCGCGTACGACAAGGTGAAAATCGCCGTCCGGCAGAGGGTCGCTGCGCCTGTGAGTGCGTCCGGTCGGGTTGCGACCGCTATCGAAAACGTCCCAGAACTCGGTTGAGGGCTTGTCAAGCCCGAGCCAGCGCTGCATCTCCGTGAACAGCACGGGCAAAATACAGGGGTATGTCATCGTATCCGGAATCGTTTCAAACGCTTTGACCTCCGCCATTTCGTGTTCGGGCGGAAGCGCGCCAAGCTCCTCTATGTCGGCGAAAAACACCTGACCGTAACTGAACCCCGACGGAGTGTTCACGGAGTAATCAAACGCAGGGTTTATGTAGAATTTCAACGCTCCGGTTTCTTCATAAAGTTCGCGTTTGGCGCAGTCAAGTGGAGTTTCGCCAAGCTCAATATGACCTCCGGCGGTTTCCCACGTGCTTCGCAGTTTGTGCCTTGCGTACAGCCAGCCGCCGGTTTTTCTAATCCGCGCAAAAACGACGGTGAAGCGGTAGTTTTTAAGCGTGCCGAGCGAACCGAGCGGCGCCGTTGTGACGCGCCGCGGTTCACCGGGCTTTGTGTAGTACTGCTTTGCGATTGCGGCGGCGGTCACACGATAGTCTGCCATGCCGTCAACACGGATAACCGGACACGGGCAATTCTCAATCCATTGTTCGTGCAGCGCAAGACTGCGCATATCAAGCCCGCCGGAATCGTAAGTTTTTGCCCATTCCACGAAATTCAAATGCAGTTCGTACATATCTCCGTTGAGTTTAATTCGGTCACCGAAGCGGTCATACTCGCGGCGTTCTATATGCTCCATGCGGACGTCGGCAAGAGTTGTAACAAACACCGCAAGGTCAAGTAAGGGCAGAAGCGGTTCATCCCAGTTTGCCGCGCATTCGGAGATGACGAAGTTTCCGCTTCGTTCCAAATCCGCAAGCAGCAAATCCTGACGCTCTTTACGGGGACGAACCGCGGTAAACGGTATATCGCTTTCCCCCCAAAAGTAGTCGTCTATATCAAAGTGAGCGAAGTTTAGCACCCGCGCAAGTTCGCGTCCGAGTGCAGTGGTTCCGCTGCCGCTTGCGCCGAATATAATTATACCGTGCGGTTTGCTCATTGCGCTTCCTCCTTGTTTTTTATTTTTACCGCAGTCCAAACTGCAACTATAGCTAATATTCCGAGACTTATCCATTGTGACACAGACAGCCCGAACGCAAAGCCCCGTATGGCGTCGCCGCGAAAGAACTCGACGCCGAACCGCCATATGGCGTAACAGGCAAGGTACAGCGGGAACAGTCTGCCGTTCAGTGATTTCCGCAGATACAGCCGCGTCAGCACGGCGCACAGCGCGAACAGAAACACTGATTCAAATAACGGAACCGGCAGCCGGCGAACTCCGTTTGCCGCTTCTGCCAGGCTGTGCGTATAGACGAAGCCGAACCTGCTCTCCGTGCCGTAACAGCATCCGCCGAGAAAGCACCCGATCCGACCGAACGCGTGGAACAGCGGTATTGCGGGCGCGCATACGTCAAGATATTTCGCCGCGTTCCAGCCTTTGACGCGCAGACAGATTGCTCCGGCGATTATGCCTCCGATAAGTCCGCCGTAGAAAACGGAACCGCCGAATACAAGGCTCATAATTTCAAAAAAACCGCTTAATCCGGAGAATCCGAACCGAAGTACAGCAATCACGCCGCGCAGCTGCGTAAGCGCGTACAGCACAGGTCCGCCGACTGCGGCTCCGATTGCGGAGAACAGCAGTAACTCAATCACGTTGGTGTCGCGTATGCCGCGCGATTTGGCTAACCGCACGGCAAGGAATCCGGCGGCGAGCGCGCCTGCCGCCGCCGCGAGCGGATACATATATATCGTTTTGCCGAACACTTCAAACGACGGAAACATTATCAAACCTCCGGAAAAAATGATCAATGGTTAACGGTGAACGTTTGCGTGACACTGCGGATATTACCTGCTAATCCGTTGAAATCAAAAAACGGACAGGGTTAGCCTGCCCGTTTGGTACCTGCCTGTCCGGTATAACATTAAAAATAAAGCGCGGAATTAGCAATCGTACCGATGGCGGCAAGCGCACAGACGGCGCAGATAACGCCGACCACCGCGAACGCACAACCTATAATGCCAAGTACAAGTCCGGCGGTCGCCATTCCTGCCTGACCCGGAAGAGCCTCTTTCTTCGCTTTGACGCCGAATACCACGCCGAGAATAGCAAGCACTGTAGTGAAATAACGAACGCCCGGAATAAACGAGCCGACTATTCCGAGGATACCGCACACTAACGCGGCGATAGCCAGATTGTTATCGGGGTTGTTCTGCGGAACATTGTTGTTTTCGTACTGATTGTCCATAAATAAAACCTCCGGAAATTTTCCATTATTCTAACATTAATATTGCGTCTTGTCAACCGTTTTTTTAGTTATTTGCCTATTAACTCAAACCGGTTTTTCCTGAACCGTATTATTCCGTCTGACTGCATTTTGGAAAGCTCGGCGGAAAGCGCGCTGCGTTCCACGGAGAGGTAGTCGGCAAGTTCCTGCCGGTTGAACGGTATAATAAAGCTGTCCGACCCGGCGCGCTTTGCCTGTTCGGAGAGGTATGACAAAACTTTCTCCCGCGTGCTGCGTTTAGTTAGGTGCTCTAACTTGTCCACAAGCGACAGGTTCTTCTGCCCGAGCACCTGCAACATATTCATTACCAAACGGTTGTGAAACCCGCACGCGGAGGAGCAGGAAGTAACGATTTTGCTGTAGCCGGTCAGCATAACCTCC
Organism: Oscillospiraceae bacterium; assembly: GCA_031288675.1. Lineage (GTDB taxonomy): Bacteria > Bacillota > Clostridia > Oscillospirales > Oscillospiraceae > JAISJH01. Next base: position 2,970 of record JAITQY010000046.1, read on the forward strand.
GTCTCCTCCGCGGCGGTAACGCTGACCGGAGAGGCTTCAGCCTGAGCGCACACGACCGCCTCCGCAAAGATTCCGCCGGCGCCTATCTCGGATATTATGTTGCGGTTACCGAAATAGTCGTCCTTAGTGACGCGGACGCTTCCGGACAGGACAATACCTACCGCGCCGGGCGCATCGCCTTCAAAGATAATGGTTTCGTCTTTGGAACAGCGGCGTAGTTTGCCGGACAAACAAGTTATCAGCGGATTAAAATCGCTGCCGCTGATTCCCGCGAAGAGCGGACATTTTTTTAGTACTGAAAAATTTTCTGACATATTATTATTTCCGTTGTTATTCCAACTGATTTATTGATTGTATTGTACTATACTTATGATACAAAGTCAAGGAGGTATACGTAAATGAAACGTAAAATTATCAAAATCAATGCTGATAAATGCAATGGCTGCGGACTGTGCGCGTCCGCCTGCCATGAGGGCGCGATTGGGCTGACGAACGGCAAAGCAATTCTTCTTAGAGAAGATTACTGCGACGGGCTTGGCGATTGTCTGCCGGCGTGTCCGGCCGGCGCGATCACCTTTGAGGAGCGCGAAGCGTCCGGTTACGTCCGTTCGCAGAGCGCGCCGGGTTTCCCCATACAAATGAAGCTTGTAACGGCGTTAAGCCCGCGTTTTGCCGGAGCTCATTTGCTTATCGCGGCGGATTGCTGCGCCCATATGTACGCGAACTTCTATACGGAGTTTATACGGGGCAGAACTGTGGTTATCGGTTGCCCTAAGCTCGACGGAACGGACTACAGCGTGAAGCTGGCGGAGATAATTTCGGGCGGCGGTATTAAATCCGTAACGGTTGCGCGTATGGAAGTTCCGTGCTGCGGAGGAATAGAATACGCCGCGTCTGAAGCGCTTCGCGCAAGCGGGAAGTCTTTGCTGTTAAGCGTCGTTACGTTCGCGGCGGACGGGAAAATAAAGACCAACTATGAAAAGTCAAGCCTTATTTTCAAATTTTTATAAAAATTTTCAAACAGGGGTTGAAGATAAAAGCGGGAATGAGAAAAAGACCTGACAAAGCCAAGCCTGAAGCGAA
>JAITQY010000078.1 GCA_031288675.1 Oscillospiraceae bacterium
GGATAGATACCGCGTTGACTATCTGCGGCACAAGCGCCATAGTGGTCATCTCGCCGACATGTCCGCCGCTCTCCGTACCCTCCGCGATAACGCCGTCCGCCCCCTGCGACTCCACTCGCCGCGCAAGCGCGACTGCCGGCACGACGGGCATGACTACCGCGCCGGCGTCTTTCCACATCGGTATATATTTGCCCGGCATACCAGCGCCGGTAGTAATGACGCGGATGCGTTCCTCGGCAAGTATGGCGGCGATAGTGTCGGCTTCGGGGTGCATAAGCATAAGGTTAACTCCGAACGGGTTGGAGGTCAGGGAGCGCGCGATATGTATCTGCTCACGGATAGCATCGGGGGAGTATCCTCCGGAGGCAATCAGACCTAAACCGCCCGCGTTGGAAATAGCGGCGGCGAAGGCTCCGTTGGCAATATTTGCCATTCCACCCTGAATTATCGGGTATTTTATTCCTAACATTTGCCTTAAATCGGTCATATATTCTCACCTTTTTCTTAGTTTTGGACAAAACAGGCGCTGGCGTAAGTCAGCCCTCCGCCGAACGCGCACATTACGATTTTGTCGCCGCGTTTAACCTTTCCGCCGCGGAATAATTCGTCAAGAACTATTCCGCAAGTTGCGGATGAAGTGTTACCGTAGCTTCCTATATTTATCAGACACCGTTCAGGGGGGATTCCAAGTTTGCGGACGATAGCGTCGATAATGCGGCGGTTAGCCTGATGGAAAATGAAGTGATCGACCTCGCTGATAGGTATTTCGGCGCGGGCTAATGACCGCGTAACGCTGCCGGAAGAAGTCTCAACGGCGAAGCGGAAAACCTCCTGCCCGTTCATTTTAATACCTGACGGCTTAGCGTCTTGCGGACGCGCGACGAACGGGCTGTTGCAGAGGTATTGCGTCTCACAGGATAGCAGATCGGAGCCGCCTCTTGCGCCGGCGTCAAACGCGGCGATAGTGTCCGGGTCACGTTGTATAACGGCAGCGCCGGCTCCGTCACCGAAGAGTATGCAAGTTGTGCGGTCGGTGTAGTCTGTAGCGCGTGAGAGCATCTCACAGCCGAGTATCAGCGCGGTTCGGTCAGGCATATCGGCAAGCAGAGAGTACGCGGTTTTCATAGCCATTACGAAGCCGCTGCAAGCGCAGTTTATATCCATAGCTATTATATCTTCGCGAAGCTCCAAGTCACGCTGAAGCAGACATGCCAAAGACGGAGTAAGATAATCCGGGGTTATCGTAGCGGCAACGACTACGCCGATTTTTGACTTATCCGCCGTTTCCAACGCTTTGCTCGCGGCGGCAAAAGACATACTTAAAGAAGTTTCCTCTGAGCTGGCAATCCTGCGTTCGGAGATTCCGGTGCGCAGCCGAATCCATTCGTCGTCGGTTTCAACAATGCTTTCTAACATTTGGTTAGTCAGCGTAAACGGCGGCGAATAGCTGCCCGTTCCGAGTATGGTCAATCCAGACATACTTCGCCATCCGACGTTCCTATTAGTCTGTATTTGCGGTAGCGGTCATTAAGAAGCTGGGTTTCTGATAGTTTCAGCAATTCGGTAAGTTCTGATTTAATCAGTTCTCCAACGCGGTTGATAACGAGTTCCGGCGCTTCACCCGCGCCGCCGTCCGGCTCCTGTATCAGGTAATCGGCGATTTTGTATTCCAAGAGGTCGGCTGCGGTAAGTTTCATAACATCGCTGGCTTCGGCGGCACGCGCGGAATCTTTCCAAAGTATAGACGCGAAGCCCTCCGGCGAGAGTACGGACAGGACAGCGTTCTCTAACATAATCAGACGGTCAGCTACGCCGAGAGCAATCGCGCCTCCGGATCCGCCTTCGCCTATTACAATGCTGATAATCGGGATCGGAGCGGCGCTCATTTGGTACAGGCATTCCGCAATTGCCTGACCCTGACCGCGTTCCTCCGCGCTTTTGCCCGGGTATGCGCCGGGCGTGTCGATAAAGGTAATAAGGGGACGGCGGAACTTGACCGCCTGAGCCAAGCATCTGAGGAACTTGCGGTAGCCGTCCGGCTGAGCCATACCGAAGTTGCGCTTAATGCGAGCCTCAATAGTGCGCCCCTTGCATATAGCCGCGACGGAAACGGGAGCGCCGTTGAAGCGCGCGATACCGCATATCACAGCATTGTCGTCGGAGTACGCGCGGTCGCCGCGGATTTCAAAGAAATCCTCAAATAACGCCGCTATAAAGTCGTCCGAACCCGGACGTTTGGCGTTCCGCGCGAGCTTGACGCGTTCGTATGGTGAAACTTTTTTTTGCATTAGGGCAAGCCTTTCGAGTTAGTAGGTAGTCGGTAGTCCAAAGTCGACAGTCAATAGTCGTGAGTAGACAGTAGACGGGAGATAGTCGGTAGTCAGTTAGTCGATAGTCGACAGGGGACGGGGGTTACGTCATGCGGGGGACGGGGAGGGACGGTAGTCATACACTGTGCAGGCTGAGCAGCTTTGTAAGCTCCGCGCGGGAATCGGAGCGGGACACAATTGCGTCAACGAAACCGTGTTCCATTTGAAATTCGCTGCTCTGAAAGCCATTCGGAAGTTTTTCGCCTATAGTTTGCTCGATAACGCGCGGTCCGGCAAAGCCGAAAAGAGCGCCAGGTTCGGCAAGGGTGATGTCTCCGAGCGATGCGAACGAGGCGGTTATTCCGCCGGTTGTAGGGTGAGTTATGTAAGAGATAAACAGACCGCCGGAATCGGAGAAACGCTTAATCGCGGCGGATGTTTTGATCATCTGCATAAGTGAGAAAATGCCCTCCTGCATTCTGGCGCCGCCGCCCGCGCTGAATATAATCAACGGCAGCCGAGAGGATTGAGCGAGTTCCGCCGCGAGCGTTATCTTTTCGCCGACCGCAGTACCCATACTGCCCATCATAAAGCTAATATCAATTGCGGCGCAGACCGCCGTATGACCGCCGATTTTGCCTGTTACGCATATGCAGGCTTCAGGAAGTCCGGTTTTTGAGGCGGTTTCGGAAATCTTCTTTGCGTATCCCGGGAAATTAAGCACGTCACTGGGAGCGAGGTCCTTAAATTTCTCAGTTGCAGTGTCCGCATCGAACAGCTTTTCGAGACGCTCCCGAACAGGGTATTGCAGGTGGAACCCACAGCGCGGACAGACATACATAACAGCCTGAAGCGCGGAAGGTTCAAAGTCTGCCTTACAGCCGCCGCAAGTTATACGCTGTACAGTTCCGGAGGTTTTTTTGCCGCCGAACCGAAGGCTTTGCAGCAGATTGAGTTTTAGTTTGCGTTCCGCAAACGGATTAAGCATATCGTTTCTCCTGACGGGATTCAGTCGATCCCGTATTCACGTATTCCGGATTTTTCCAATATTCCGGTATCATAGCTGCCGGTGAGGAAATCACGGTTGTAAAGTATCATATAAAGCTGACCGAGATTAGTTTTGACCCCGCGTACGATAAGTTCCTCTAAGGCGCGGCGCATACGGTATACGGCTTCTTTACGGGTGTTGCCGTGAGCGATTATCTTGGCGAGCATCGAATCGTAATACGGGCTGATCTCAATACCCGGGAATATAGCGGTATCAACTCTTATTCCGAATCCGCCCGGCATATGCAGGAAGTCTATAGCGCCGCAGGAGGGCATAAAATTGTTATCGGGGTCTTCGGCACACAGTCGGCATTCTATCGCGTGACCTGAATATGAAATATCCTGCTGGCTGACAGACAGTTCCGCGCCTGACGCGACGCAAATTTGCTCGCGCACTATATCCACGCCCGTAATAGCTTCCGTAACGGGATGTTCGACCTGAAGGCGCGTGTTCATCTCAATGAAGAAAGCGTTACCGTCCGGAGCGAGAACGAACTCCACCGTACCGGCGTTAACGTAGCCGGCGGCTTTCGCGACTCTAACCGCGTAATCGGTAAGTTTTTCGCGGAGTTCGGGGCTGACGGCTTTAGAGGGCGCTTCCTCGAGTATTTTTTGGCTGCGGCGCTGAACGGAACATTCGCGCTCACCGAGACAGACGACGTTGCCGTGATTGTCGGCTATAAGCTGAACTTCAATATGACGGGGGTTAAGGATGAGCTTCTCTATGTACAGGTCGCCGTTGCCGAATGCCGCCAGCGCTTCGGATGAGGCTTCGGCGAACGCGCGCGCTAAGGAGGCGTCGTCATCGGCGCGGCGCATTCCGCGTCCGCCGCCGCCTGCTGACGCCTTGACGAGGACGGGATAGCCTATTTCGGCAGCCACCGCTTTGGCGTCATCAATGGAACTGATAATACCGTCTGAGCCGGGTATAACGGGAATTCCGTTTGCGCGCATAAGCTGCTTGGCAACGGATTTGTTGCCGAGCGAACGAATCGCGCCGGCGTGCGGTCCGATGAAGATAAGACCCTCTGCCGCGACGCGCTCCGCGAACTCCGGATTTTCGGAAAGGAAGCCGTATCCCGGGTGGATAGCGTCGCAGCCGGTTTTAAGCGCGGCGGAGATAATATTGTTTTGGTTAAGATAGCTGTCCGCGACTTTAGCGGGTCCGATGCAAACGGACTCGGTCGCTAAAGAAGCGAACAGAGAGTCTCTGTCAGCTTCGGAGTAGACAGTAACCATCTCAATATTCATATCGCGGCAGGAGCGTATGATACGCACCGCGATTTCGCCGCGATTGGCGATAAGTACACGTTTAATCATTCGCCGGTTTCCGCAGGCTCAATAACGACGAGCTTCGCGCCGAATTCGGCAAGCGCGCCGTCGGAGAACGCAATCTCAACGACTTTGCCTGCACAGGGGGCGGTGATCTCGCTGAAAACCTTCATCGCTTCGATTATACATAAAGCGTCACCCTGATTGACGGCGTCACCAACTGAAACAAGCGGGGGATTGCCTGGTTCGCGCGCCCTGTATACAGTTCCGACGACCGGCGCGGTAACGGAGACAAGGTTAAGCCCGTCCTCGTTCGGAGCGATAGCGTCAGGAGTGTTCAAAGGCGACGCAGAGACGGCTTCGGCGGGAGATTTTGAGAGCGACAGCTTAAACTCGCCGTCTTCGTAAGAGAGAGAGCTAAGGTTATGCTCCGCCATGAGAGCTGCAAGCTGCTTGATATTGGAGAAATTCATTTAGACTGAACAAGCTCCACGATGTCGCCGACTGTGTTGATCTCTTTCAGCTTTTCTTCGCTGATGGAGATGCTGAACGCATCTTCCAGCGCCATAACGAGCTCGACAACGGCAAGCGAGTCCGCGCCGAGATCGTCCTTGATGTTTGCAGTTTCGGTAATTAACGCTTCGTCGCAACCCAGAGTGCTGACGATAATGTCTTTAACCTGATTGAAAAGTTTCATGTTTTTGTACCTCATTATAAAAAGATTATTAAAGAAAATTTAATAAAAAATATTGTAGTAATTATATCCGCAGAAAATGCGTTTGTCAAGCGTTTTTTGCCGTAGAATTGTGAATATTTTTTAAATAGTCATTAGTCTATAGTCGACAGTCGGCAGGGGACGGGGGAAACGCGAGATAGTTGGAAGTCAACAGTAGACAGTCGACAGGGGACGGGGATACGGCGGGCGAGCGATGCTCGCCCCTACGAAAAACGAGGCAGTAGTTAGTCGACAGTAGGCAGTCGAGAGTGGACGGGGGAAGCGGCGGACGGGTTTAGATTACAGAGATGTTAATCATTAAATATTATTCATTAATCACTATGCGAGCATTATAGCACAAAGTTTCTGATTTGTCAATAAGTAATTTGCGTGAAATCGTAAACAATTTGTGAACAAAAACTTTGCCGCTATTGGGCGGCAAAGTTAGAAGATATTTTTATTAATGCCTGTTAATTGATTACGAACTCACAGACGTCAGAGGCAATGGAGCCGCGCGGAAATAGTATTACGGCTTTGCCCTGTGAATTAAGGAATATATTCTGTACGGAGAATGCAGACCTGAGACGTTTGAGCGCGCCGGGATAGAATGTTCTGAAACCGCGTTCGGGCTGCCGCTCTATCTCCGACCGCACGAGATTGAGAATATGCCGTTTAGGATTGCGAACTTCCGGAAACAGAGATGTATACGGTAAAGGAGCGCCGGATTCAAGGCTCCACAAATCGGCGCAGACGCGGGATTTAGCTGCGCCGCCGAACTCCGCAAGATTAAGCAAGCTTACAAGATTTTCGCCGATAAAGGTGATTCGCGTCGTGAGCGTGACTTTGAGCGGCGTATTGGAAGTTTCGGAGGAGCGGGTCAGCAAAATCTTTTTGCAGGTTTCCGCGAATTTGTTATTGCGCCGAGTGTAGTAAGCGTTGATTTTACGCGCCGGAGTACCGCATAAGTTTAGTACAGGGTACTCGATAATCACCGACAGAAGTTCTGCGCCGTCATTGCCGCGCCAAACTTCTGTGAATCTTTCGATGGTGCAGGGCAGTTCCTGAGACATAGCGGTATCCTCCGGTTATAGATTTTATAGGATTCGTATATTGTATTTACTAAGCCAATAGTTAAGCTGAAGGAAATAGGCGATAGTTTGCGGTCGGGTCATAAGCTGACCGTAGAAAGGCACGTTAGGCGAGTCTTCTCCGCTGAGCAGATTTTCTAACGCGGCGCGGCTGACAATTTGAGTCAAAGGTGCGTCGCTGCTACCGAGTACCGAGCGCAAGCGTTCGGAGACTATTTCGAGGTAAACGGGGTGGTGCGTTTTGGGGTACGGGCTTTTCTTGCGCCACAGCACATCGTCCGGCAGCCATCCCTGAACCGCAGTACGCAGCAACCCTTTTTCGCGCCCCTGATAATCTTTCATCTCCCACGGAACGGAATATAGATATTCAGCGATACGGTGGTCGCAGAACGGCACGCGTACTTCTAATCCGCTGTACATACTCATCCGGTCTTTGCGGTCGAGTAAGGTCTGCATAAACCAGTCAAAGTTAAGGCGAACCATCTCCCGCAGACGGCGTTCGCCCGGTTCAGTTCCGTCAAGTACGTTTGCACAGGCAATCGTATGCTGATAGCGCGACTGTACAAATTCGCTTGCGTCAATGTTCAGCCATTCCGGCAGAAAACCTGCGCGGTAGCCGGTGGACTGTGCCCACGGGAAACCGTTGACGGCGCGAACGGTTGGGTCGCGGTACCAAGGGTATCCGCCGAATATTTCGTCAGCGCACTCGCCACTAAGAGCGACGGTAGCGTATTTTTATATTAATTTGCAAAAGAGGAGGAGACT
>JAITQY010000088.1 GCA_031288675.1 Oscillospiraceae bacterium
ACCTCATCACGGAAAGTTTCGCTTAATCCGCCCGCTTGAGAATTCAACGTGCTTGGCTTAGATTTTTTGCAAAATTTATCAACATATGCCTTTGCCGCCGCTTTGATTTCTTCATCTGACGCGGTATCGGGAATAGCGTCCGGGATGACGCCTATAATAATACCGTCTCCGTATAATTCATACTCTTGTTGAGTGTCGTTCATCGGCTGCCCTTACCATGAGTCCCATCCCGCTTTCACCATATTAGGGATTTGCTTAATTTCCTGTCCGCAAGAATGGAAATCGCAGAATTTCCCCTTTGAGTGCAGGAAGCCAGTTACCTTTTTCATTGCTGGCACGATGATTTCCTCGCCTATTTCAGGCGAGAAGAAGCAGGACTTTTGTCCGCCCCAATCGTCGTGAATACAGAACCCGTCGATTTCCGGGAAATAAGCTATACACCTATCAAATATTTTTATGTATAAATCTGACAGCTCCATCATAATTTCTTTTACCGCGTCTGACTGTTCCTCGTCCACCAGCGCGAATGCCGCCGCCTCAAAATCCATCCAAGAAATAAGCCGCTCAAACCAACCTGTTTGAAACCACATCTGAATAAACTTATCGGATTTTAGGTACTCCTTATTAGTTTTTGCGCTTCCTTCCCAATCCCATTTATCTATATCAGGGAACGTGATAACTTTTTCCAGTCGTTTGCGTCAGTCAGCGTGGGCATACCCGGCCGAACCATTGACCCATATGCGGACGCAATGTACTCCCACTCTATCCCAAACATATCAACGTTAATCTCGTGATCCTGCGGCATAGGGTAGCCTGACCCGTCAATGACCATTCCGCGCGCTACATTGTCCGGAATAACCGGCGGAGTAAACAATAGTATCTCGTCGGCACCCATTATTTGCCATATGGGTTCGCCGCTATATAACGCTTTATATGCCTCTTTAGGCGTTACCGGATATTTATACGTCTTTATTATTCTTCCGAGAATCCCCTCTTTTTTAGTAGCCTCGTCAATTTCTTTTTGATTAAATGGAAAACTCATACATACCTCCGTTATTTCACTCTAAGATAGGATATTTCTGAAAATTATTCTATCGTAACAATTTTTGCTGTCGATCGTCAAAAGTAATGTTAATAAACATAGTAAAGCCCGAAAGGCATATAATTTCGAGCTTTACTCGCTTACATTACTTTAGCTGACGTTATCGTTTGATTTGTAAGAACAGTTCATCACCCGGCGTAGGATTTTTGATTGTATTTTCATCGTTGTAAACAAGAACATTTTCACCGGCTACAACTTGCCGTGTTAACTTATATCGTTTTTTGTCCTGTGTATAGTAAGGGATAAAGCAAATCGGCTTTTCAGCTTTCTTTACCGTTATCGCACCCCTCCACATTCCCGCCGGTATGGCAATTACGCCCGGCTCACTGAAAGTTACTGGTTCCATATGATCCGGATCATCACCAAGCATTACTTCAATCTCCGCGTCAAACGAGTCCCAAGGTTCAACGACGTCCGTTCCGGAGAACCATAGAAATTCCGCTATTTGTCCGTTGCTTGTCGGCTCATCATCGCCTAACTTACACGGTTTGGTAATGATGTTGAAACTGAACTGCTGACCCGTATTAGCCATATCCTCTTTGCCTTTGAATACACATCTGGGGTTCATTACAGCATCGCCGAGATTGTGATAATCCTTTCTGAGTTCTTTTATACAATCTTTATACTTGCCAACTGTAGAGGCGTTTTTGTAGAAAGGTTCCATATATTTCCGCACATCTTCATCGGTCTGATTAGGGTCAGTAAAGCACAAACCGCAGAAAGTACACTCTTTGTCCGGGTCTTTTACACAGGGTTTTGCCGTTTCTTTTTCGTAAAGCCACTCTTCCTGACCGTTGGCGTCCAAGCGGCTGTATACCCGTCCGCTGGTATTGCCTACGTATGAAAGCATCGTGTTAAGTCCGCGTACCACTTTTTTGAAATATACCGGACTGTGAAACACTCCCGGAGGCGCACAGACTATAGACGGCTTTGTAATGTGATATATCTCCATTGACTGCCCGGAGTCCCCGATACAGAAACCAACCTCAAACTCCGCCTCAAATATTTTATCAAGTTCAGCTCCCGTAAAAACGAAGAAATTATACGCTCCATCGTGTACGTGCGGAATATCCATCGTCCCTACTTCGTTTGCAACCAGGAATCCCGCGCCGAACGGCACGTCAGGAACTACATCGTCGGAGTTAAAGAAAGTCATGCGCGGATGTGTGTACCCGTACCAGTCATCCTTATTATGCAATTTCAGGAACGGATTAAATTGTTTATCAAGTTTGCTCATTTTTTCTGCCTCCTAATAAAGTTTCTGTTATCTTTTAATTTGCAGGAAGAGTTCATCGCCGGGCGTAGGATTTGCGATCGTATCCTCATCATTATAGACAAGCAAACGCCCTCCATCCACAAGTTTCTGCGTAATTTTGTAACGCTTCTCTGTGTGCTGATACCAAGGAATAAAACATAGCGGTTTCCCTACCCGTTTCACTGTAACCGCACCGCGCCAATAACCTGGCGGAATTGTAATAACAGCCGGCTTATCAATAATCAGCTTCTGCATATGTTCCGGGTCTTCGCCGACCTCTACCTCGATTTCCGCGTCAAAACATTCAAATTCACAGGTGACATCAGTTCCCGAAAACCATAGATATTCTGCCTGCTGTCCGTTGCTTACAGGTTCGTCATCGCCCAGCTTGACCGGTTTGGTAACGATATTAAAGCTGAACTGGTGTTCCGCTATATCGACGTCATCAATTCCTTTGAACACCGCTCTCGGATTCATTACAGCATCGCCGAGCTTATGTTCATCCTTTCGCAGCTCGTAAATGTATTTGTCATAATTGCCGGAACGCGGCGCAGCATTTTGGTAGAATTTCTCCAGATATTTATTCATCACCGCCTCGCCGTCGTATGATTCCGAGATGCACTCTCCGCAGTATGTACATTTTTTCGTCGGATCTTTTTCACAGTGCTTTTCCATTCCGGCTTCATAGTACAGTTCTTCGTTTCCGTTTTCGTCTAACCGGCTTAGCACTTTGCCCCAGTTTGCTCCGGTGAATAGTATCATCGTGTTTATGCCTCTGACAACCTTTTTATAGAATATCGGGCAATGCCATACTGAGGGCGGAACGCAAACTACGGTAGGCTTAGTTATATGGTATAACTCCATCGAATTAGCCGAGTCGCCCAAGAAGAAGTCTACTTGAAATTCAGCGTCAAAGATTCTGTCCAACTCTGCGCCGGTGAAAACGAAAAATTCACAGGTTGCCTCGTGCAGGTGAGGATACTCCATTATATCGAACTGGTTGCTTACCAAAAATCCCGTCCCGAAGTTTACTCTCGGAATGTCATTGCTGAAAAATCCTGTGCGCGGATTTACAAAACGTGCCCATTTGTGATATTGCGGCACAAACGGATGAATAAGGTGATCTAAACTGCTCATTGGATTCCTCCTTTTTAGCCTAAAGGGCTGCTCCGTTACTCTGTCCAGTACCAATCCCCGTATCGGAAATCTCCGTTCGACCAAAACGCTACGCCTCCGAGTTTTGCATTGTAGGCGTATGCGTTTTCGGTGTCGCAAAGTCCGTACCAAAGATCAGCATCCTCGAATATTTGCAGCATTTCGTAAACGCTTTCGCTGCGCTCTTTTTCGTTGGGGTTAGCAAGTACTGTTTCGCCAAGCGACAGGAAGCGTTCCTTGCCCTTCCACTCGTTCGCCATAAGTATCGGGGAGTACAGTACATAACTGTACAGCATGCCTACAACAAGCTTTTGCGGCGACGCCGTTGCATAAATAGAGATGTCAAACATCGCCGGGTCGTTTGATACATCATAATAGCTTGCCGCATCATAGTTATTGATTTCTGCGGTTACGCCTATGTCTTTAAGATTTGCCTGTATTACTTCAGCAATGGTAATATACTCGGATGAACCGTTCGTGATAATCTTTATGGTTTTGCCGACAATTCCGGCTTTTTCAGCGTACTGCTTGGCAAGGTCTATGTCATGTAAACCTCGTGCATACCGGCAAAACGACCCTCATAATCCTTTGCCGACATTGAAACGGGATAATCGGTTACTTTGGCGTGCCCTTCATATACCAGACGCACAATCGCATCTCTGTCTATCGCGTGGCTGACAGCAAGGCGAGCGTCTAAGTTTTGGAAGACGGAGTTTTCTGACAGATTGAAAACGACGTTATCGCACAGTCCGCTCATAACGGTAGCTAAGCTGAAATCAGGGAGACTGTCGATATATTCTATGTCAGAAATCGGAATGGCGGATACGTCAACGCTTCCGGCTTCAAGCGCGTTTATTCTTTGTGAATCTTCGTTCAGCACTTTGAATTGTAAATTCTTTATCTTAGGCACATCGCCCCAGTAGTTCTCATTGGCAGTCATATTTACATGACTGTTGATAACATATTCTGTAACTACGTACGGTCCCGTACCGACGGGGTTCATCGCATAGGTATCAGGGTCAAAAGACTCCTCATCGAATATGTACAGCATAGTCAGCGCGTCAATCTGTGTAATTTGATAGCCGACAATCGCTATTTCAATGGTATAATCGTCGATTATCTTGGAGTTAGCGAGATCAAACGTGGGTATATACATAAAGCCCATAGGATCGTTTGCCAAATAGTTAAGCGTAAACATTACGTCCGCCGCAGTAAACGGGTTGCCGTTTGAGAACGTTACGCCCTCGCGCAGATGTATTATCCACTTTTCAGAGGATACTTCATCTATCCCAGTGGCAAGCATCCATACCTTTTCCATATTAGCATCGTTATCAAACAGCGGTTCGGCGAACATACGTGCCACCGTTACAAATCCGCCCATCATTTTGACGTAATTAAGCGATCCGCCGTCGCCAGTTACGGCAACATTTAATATGATACCGAATTGCTAACCGGCGCGTCTGGTGTGGAACCCTGCTCCTGCGGCTTATCTGTTTTTGTACCGGAGTTGTTACACGCGGCAAGCGAAAACAGTAACACAAGGCTTATCAGCAAAGCAAGAAACCTTTTTATATTTGTATTCATATGCTATTCCTCCACATATTTTATTATTTTTTAAGTTTTTGCAAAAATAAACGCTGTAATCTATTTTCTCCAGTCAAGCGTCAGACACTTCTGACAGGCATCGCACGTTTTTTCTGGGTCAATAACGCAGTCAATAAGCCCGTTATACCACAACTCTTGTAGCCCGTCCGGCATCATATATGTTCCGCCAAACGCCCCTTGCATAAGCGCGACTTGGAAAAATATCGGTTTGCCGACGCGTATAAAGTTCAGCGGGCAGTGCCACATATCCGCCGGAATCCGCACTATTGTAGGCTGGTCAATATTGTACAGTTCCGCCTCATCGCCAAGTCCGAGCGTAAATTCCACGTGCGCATCAAAGTCATATCTGTCCCAAGGCGGACCGAGAAACGCGAGGTACTCATCGGTGGGATGCTTATGCGGATACGGATCTATAAATACCGGTTCGCGCACCAGTCCTCCGCCGATATTCGCAAGCGAGCCGGGAATCTGACACGCGCCGCGCCACCCGATTCCGTGTATATTTTTATTTGTGTTCTCGTGGTATGTGCCGTCTATAAATTTAGTACCTTTTTCAGGCTTATTGTGATAGAACAGCTTTTCATATTTCAGTTCGTTCATACCGGCACATCCTTTCTCCAGTCCAGTGTAAGACACCTTTTACACGTTGTACATTTTTTCTCCGGGTCAAGTACACACTTTATTTGACCGTTATAGTACATATCGCGTTCGCCGTCCGGCATCATATACGTACCGCCGAACACGCCCTGCATCAACGCAGGCTGGAAAAATACAGGTTTTGTAACGCGCACGAACTCAAGCGGACAATGCCAAACTCCGGCGGGAACGCGAACGGTTGTAGGGCAATCAATAATGTATGTTTCCGCATCATCGCCAACTCCTATTGTAAACTTAACTTCCGCGTCCCAGTCGTCCGAATCCAGCGTGCCCGACCCGAATATCAAATACTCATCGGCAAAATGCTTGTGCGGATACGGGTCAACTACTCCGGGTTGTGTCACAAGCCCATAGCCGATATTGAACTGGGAACCGGGTATTTGGCACGCACCGCGGAAATACGCCTGTGGGTCTCCGTTATCTATCTTTTTGCCGTCAACACCTACGGCAAGATATTCTGGTTCAAACCTATATACTAATTTATCGTATTTTAACTCATTCATTTATTACGCCTCCTTTCAGAACACATTTATACCCCACTCCGATTAACTGAGAGAGCAGTACGTATTCCACAGCGCTGTCTCTTTTTTCAGCGGCAATACTACTGCTCCCTCAGTAAGCGTTTTATTTACTCAAAAGACCAATCCTGATAACGAACGTCGCCAATGCTCCAGAACTCAACACCTTTAATGTTTTTCGCGATCGCGGTTGCGCCAACAGTTTCAACCGTGCCGTATGTAGGGTTAAACTCCGTGTAAATTTGCAGCATTCTGTATATCTTTTCACTGCGCGAGCCGGCGTCAGTATCTGCCATCAGCGTACTTCCAATTTCCATAAACTCGTCGTATTCCGGACCGTTCCAACCGCTGCTTCCGTATGCGATTGTGGTATAAATAAGGTCTGCTATCATCAGCGCCGGCGTTGCGGTACAATACACTGAAATATCATACATCGTTGGATCAAACGCAACTGAGAAGTATGACGCCGCATCATAGTTGTTTATTTCGGCGTTGATTCCGACTTCTTTCAACTGCGATTGAAGTATCTCCGCCGTTGTTATGTACTCTGCCGAGCCGTTAGTTATAATCTTTATCGTCTTGCCGACAATTCCGGCTTTTTCGGCGTATTGTTTCGCAAGCTCAATATCATAGCTGTTGTTATACGCCTCGCCCATTTTTGTGTAACGGTCTTCATAGTCCACCATCAATTTTGAGAACGGATAATCCGTCGGGTTACCGTAACCGTTATACGCCAATTGAACAATGGCGTCTTTATCTATAGCGTGTATTACGGCATAACGCGCATCTTTATCGGCGAATACAGAGTTGTCGGACAGATTAAACCCAATATCTCCGCACAGTATAGACGGAGCTATGTGTACTTCATAGTTCTCAAGCGTCTTCACAAACTCAATATCTTGGGACGGGATAGAAGCAACGTCTACCGTTCCTGTCTGAAGCGCCGTTACTTTCTGCGTATCCTCATTCAGTACCTTAAACTCTATCGTTTCAATTGCCGGTTTGCCTTCCCAATAGTCTTCGCGGGCTTTAACGGTGGTATGACTTCCGACAACATATTCCGAGACAACGTATGGTCCTGTGCCAACAGGATTTACAGCCATTTCAGTTGCGTTATAAGATTCCGCGTCTACTATAAGTGTCTGCGTCATCATTCCTATTTGCGCCACGTTTGCGGAAATAAAGCGCATATCTATGGTATAGTCGTCCACTTTTTTCGTGTTTTCCATATCCAGTGACTGCAAATAGAACGAGCGGTTCGGGTCATTCTTGTAGAGATTAAACGTGAAAATTACATCGTCCGCCGTAAACGCATTCCCGTTAGAGAAAGTAACGCCCTCTCTAAGGTGAATTGTATATTGCGTGGAACTTACCTCGTCGAGTCCGGTCGCAAGAACCCACACACGCTCTAAATTCCCGTTTGTGTCCCATAGCGGTTCACAGAAAGTAAGCGCGATGTTTAGAAATCCGCCGCTGCCGCCCATACCCATAGGGTCAAGCGTACCGTTATCACCGGATACAGCTACCTTCAGCGTTGTCTTTGCAGGGTCACCTGAGCTTGTTGACTTGCCTCCGCACGATGCCAGCGTGAGGATAACAGCAAATAACATAACCAGCGCTAAGGCTCTTTTAATGTTACTTTTCATTTTGCCCTCCAATAATATATTTTTTATAAATTGTTTTTAAGTGTTTATTGTTCACTGTACTATGTACTATTTTCATCGCAATGCCCGCTTTATGGAGTAACAAATTATTTCCACGACCAATTGCCGTAGTACGCGCTTAGTCCCTTCATAAACGCTATCCCGTCAAGATTAGCATTGTATACTACCGCAGTTTGCGGTTCATCAATCGCGTACCAAATAGACTCCCGTTCAAGAATTTCAGTTAATTCTGAAATTTGCTGTGCACGTTCAGTTTCATCGAATGTAAATTCAACGGCATTTGCCAATTCGCCAAACCTGTCAATTCCGTCCCAAGTACCCTGATTGAAGCAAGGCATATAAACGAACCAGCCATAATACATTTGCGCTGCTGTAAATGACGGAGAGTACATACTCCAGATAAACAAGTCATACAAAGACGTATCCATTGTTATATTGAACCACGTAGCCATATCGTAATTGGTAATTGTAGCATTAACGCCGATGTCTCTCAAGTTTTGCTGTATAACTTCCGCCATAGTTACAGAAGTCGAAGACCCGTTCGTTGCAATCCTAACATCTTTGCCGGTAAGCCCTCCCTTATCCGCATATTGCTTTGCAAGTTCGACATCATACCCAACCGTATATGTATCGTCAAGCGTTGAAAACTTCGGATCATAATCTACATAATTCATCGGAAGCGGCCAAGACGGGATTGTAGCATATCCGAAATATGCAAGGGTTACGACGGACTCCCTGTTGACTGCGTGACAAACAGCCTTTCGGGCGTCGCGGTTATTGAATATTGAAGTCGTCGTTGTATTAAACCATACAGCGTCCGTAGATCCAGACGAAAGTAGTTTCACCGAATACTCCGGAAGCGTTTTTACAAAGTCAATATCGGAACTCAGAACTGTTGCAACATCAATTGTGCCGGCTTGAATAGCATTGACAATCTGAGCTGGTTCATCCATAACTTTGAACTGAAGATTTTCAATTTGCGGTTTAGTACCCCAATATTCTTTATTAGCCTGCAAATAAATATGGCTGTTGATAACATACTCCTGCACTGTATACGGACCTGTACCTACGGGTTCAAGGCATAGTCTTGTGTATCAAAAGTTTCCGCATCAAACATTTGAACTGTGGGCATATTCCCTTTTACTGTGAGGTCATAGCTGACAAAGTCCAGTTCAACTGTATAGTCGTCAATTACTTTTGATTTCTCCAAATCCAACGTAGGAATAGACGGCGGTAATCTTTCATCGGTGTTGTTTTTTGTTAATGTAAACAACACGTCTTCAGCGTTAAACGGGTTTCCGTTCGTAAACTTAACTCCTTCGCGCAAATGTACAATCCACTGTGTCGGACCTGTAACATCAATACCGGTAGCCAGCATCCATACAAAATCACCATTCTCATCAATATCAAACAGGGGTTCGGCATACATAAGCGATATATTTTTGAACGATGCTCCGCCGCCGAGCTGCATTGGGTCAAGGGTACCGCTGTCGCCGGATACCGCTATCTGAAGCGGATTATTTTTTGCTGAACTGACTTTTTCTGCATTGTCAGTTTGCGCAGTATTACCGTTATCTGCTGAACCGCCGTTGCCGTTATCAGGTTTACTGCCGCCGCACGACGCCAAAAAGAGAACCATTGTAATCAGCAACGCAACTGCGATCAATCTTATTGTATTTTTTTTCATTGTTTTACCCACCTATCATATTTTAGTAATTTAAGTATTTGATATACCCTACAGGTTATTTATCTCTTTGTATTTACAGCACGCAACGAAATGATTGGGCGAACGTTCTACAAGTTCTTGCGGCTTAGAACACTCTTCCGAAGCGTACGGGCATCGTGCCATAAACCGGCAGCCCGGTTTGGGGTTCACCGGCGAAGTTATCTCTCCGTGCATAATTATCCGCTGAGTTTTATTATGAATATCAGGGAACGGTATCGCGGAAAGCAACGCTTTGGTATACGGGTGGAGCGGATTGCTGAACAGCTCGTCTGATGACGCCTTTTCAACACTTTGCCCGAGATACATAACCATAATATCATCGGATATATATTTGACGACTGACAAGTCGTGGGTAACAAACATATACGCAAGTCCACGCTCCGCCTGTAAATCAAGCATCAAGTTTATGATTTGCGCCTGTATGGACACATCAAGCGCGGATACAGGTTCGTCACACACAATAAACTTAGGTTTCAGCGCCAGCGCGCGCGCAATACCTATACGCTGCCGCCGCCCGCCGTCCAGTTCGTGCGGATAAGCGTTCTCAAAACGTTCCGCTATGCCTACGGTTTCCATCAGTTTCTTAGTTTCCGTTATTATATCCGCTTTACTTAGCTTACCCTGTAAAGTGAGCGGCTCCATTATAGCTTCGCTGACAGACATACGCGGGTTAAGAGATGAAAACGGGTCTTGAAAGATTACCTGCATTCTTTCGCGTATCTGCTTGAGCTCTTTTTTGTTGGGGCTTGTTATGTCCTCCCCTTCAAAGAATATCTGCCCGTCTGTAATGTCCAACAG
>JAITQY010000093.1 GCA_031288675.1 Oscillospiraceae bacterium
GACAGTATGCTCCGGTTCACCGAGTTCCGTACCGGTTGGAATTTCACCGGCGATACGCAAACTGAGTGTACGCGCGAACAGGCGGCGGGTGTTGTTCTCACTGACCGCGCGACCGTTAAGGTCGCCTGTAACTTCTATATAGTCTACACCGACGGAGTTGACTGCGTCCTTTTGCGATAACTTCAGCGAATAAACCATATCACGTTCAACGGTATAAGTAATCGTGCTGACATTTTCTATACTGCACAGCCATGCCGAGCGCATCATCAAATCAAGATAGCTAATGTTCAGATTAACGAATGCGGCGGAATCATACAATAACAGGGTTAGCGGTTCATTATTTTCAACGCAGGCGAGGTACTGGTCATAATCCGCGCAGTAGGTCTGCGCTCCGCCCGAACCGATGCCGCTTTTGCCTACAACTATATCCAGGCTGTTACCGCTGACGTCGGTCATCGCAAGGCGCGTGGGTTTGTCAAAACCGTATACGGCAAGCTCGTCACGGTTAATGTCGCGGTCAATTGCGGCGTAATTCACCTGCGCGACCACCTGCATAAGCTGTTCGGCTACTATATCATCCGCACAGCTGGACTCTACAGGAGAAGTCATATAATAGAATGAGCCGGCAGTGTTACCCTCCGAGGGGTTATCTACGTCGCGGATGATGCTGATAACAGTGCCATTCGGCTGATCAATACGAACGGAGTCAATATTTGCATATATATCCTCATCTTCGTATTTGGGGAAAGAGGATATCTGCCGGTAATCCAATGCGGTACGCATAAGAAGCGCGCGCATATTGTAACCCATAACATATACCGCATCGCTTTTGTCGGTCTTGGCAAAGTAATCGCGTCCAACCGGAGTCCCTTTGCCGATATAGACTTTATAGGTTTCGCGTCCGCCGTATGTGAGCGTGATCGTAGCCTGCGGTTCGTCAAGCCCGTAAACGGCGAGGTCGCCGGGTGTTTCCGTGACGAGTTCCTTAACGCTTAGACTGCTTACGGTGTAGCGTATTGAGCGAAATTTAGAAGTATTGTATGCGAAGTACTCCGCCTGCGGGTTAGGAGTATATAGCAATTTGCCGTTTTCATCAAAGCTGTAATCAACGCTGAATGTTTGCCCGTCCGCACGTTCGACAAGCAGGCGTGTAAGCTGCTCCGGATCTTCCTTAACTATAAGGACGTTTTTCGATTCCGGCGCGGCAGTCGGCGAAGGCGAAGGCTCGGAATCAGTGTTAGGAGCTACCTTTGTCACAATCAATACCGCCGCGGCGCATACGATGATTGCGGCAATCGCAACAATTATGTTGCGGAGAGTTTTTTTGACTGACATTACAGGTGCCGCCTCCTAAGCCAGATAATCACGCCTAAAGCGATAATGGCAAGCGGAAGAATAAGGACAAGTACGATAAGGACGGTTCGCGACTGCCAGCCAAGTATCGTCAGGACGCTGCTTTGAAAGTCTTTATCCGGAATGACTAAGCCGTCCGTATAATCCGCCATATAGCTGATAGCCGCGCCAAGATAGGTTCGGTTAAGGAAAGCGTTCTCTGACAACGCGCTTTGGGTAACGAATCCGGCATTGGTGAAGAGTATATCGCTGCGTACGGGGACGTTAGCTTTATCGGTGGTCATACGTTCGGCAAGTATCATCATATTAAAGGGACCGGATTTATCCTGCGGGTTTTGAGTAAAGTCGCTCATTGCGTCCTCATAGGACTTGGCGTATGAAGTTGCTGAACTGCTCATTAAAGTTTGCAGACCGATTTGGCTTGCCTGAGTGCTGGTTAGAACAATCGGACGACCTGCGGGCATCATAGCGTACTGACGCGGAAGATTCGCGGTTATAGGCTGGAACAACGCAACGTTAGGTACAACGTTATGTGGAATGCTAACGCATTGCTCCGCATCATAGATAATTTCTGTACTGTAGATTACACCCCACTCCGCAAAAAGCGCGTCAAGATTGGGATGGTTAAGAACCTGCGGACCCATAGCAACAATCATATCGCCGCCGCGTGCGAGAAATTCGTCAATTTTGGCAATTTCATCTTTGTTGAAGTCTGCCGACGGAGCGCTGATAATAAGCATCGTAACGTCGTCCGGAATCGTATCTTGCAGTAACCGCAGTGTAACGACGTCGAAGTTAGCGTAGTTCAGCAGAGTATCAAACTCCGCAACGCTATAGTTTTCGTCATGACCATAAACCCAAGCGGCTTTAGCTACTTCATCGCTGGTGACGAATAATATTGCTGAGCTTATGCGCTGCTCCGCGCGAAGCCCGACGTAGTAGTCGGAGCTTCCGGAATAGGTTGTCTCCGCGCCGTTAAGATTCTGAGACGCGCGCGTGTACATCGCGTCCGGCGTAAGACGCTTGACACGCTTTGCGCTCTCTATAATTATGTCATTGGCGGAAAGGTCAGTGCCCAGCATTTGCTTATAGCGGTCGGTCTCACCGACGTTAGCCAGCGGATTCAGGAAGCGGAGAGTAATTTTGCCCTCGCCCAGCGCGACATAGCGCTGGAATATCTCATAGACGTTCCCAAGAAGGGTTGATCCGTTGCGGAAAGAGGTTTCTTCTGAAAGTACGGTAATCGTAACCGGTTCGTCAAGGTCGGCAATAACGTCAAGAGTAACGCCGCTGATTTCAAACAGCTTTTCCCGCGTTAGATCAATCTCAAAAACGAAGCGGTCAGTCAGGTATCCGATAAGGATGTTTGCGGCGATGACCGCAATAATGAACACCACAGAGAAAATGGCGGCTACCGTGCTGTATTTGAACTTACGGGATTTTATTTCCTCGCGCTCGGCAATCAGTGAAACGTCCGTGCCAAGCGGAACGTTTTTGTCGGTTTTTTTGTTGCTCATAAGTTTATATTACCTCTCTGCTAACAAGCTTTGATAAGAGATTGCGGGTCAAGCCCGCAATGACGAGGGGAAGAAGATACAGGGGATTTCAATTTGCAACTTGCAATTTATATTAGCTCCAGCGTTTGTGTTCGATGACCTTGACGGTCAGGAAAATAAATACCGCCGCCGCGCTGACGTAGTAAACGAAGTCCGCAATTGAAAACACGCCGAGATAGAACGTATTGAACCGGCGGTAAACAGACACCCAATATAGTATGGACTTCACCACGGAGGAATTCACAAGTGAGTACGCTATGTCAAGCAACAGTATCCCAAGAAATATCCCAAGACTTGCGATTGCCGCAATAAGCTGATTTTCAGTAAGACTGGAAACGAATACTCCGATAGCTATGTATACCGCCGCCGCCGCGAGTATTGCGATGTAATTGCCGGCAACGCTGGCGAGGTTAGGTGTGCCGAATGCCGCAACTATAAAAACCTGAATTACAGTAAAGGCAAGCGCAATCACAAAGACCGTATAAGCCGCGAAGAATTTACCGAGTACGATCCCGGAGGCTTTGGCGGGCGCGGTGAACAGGAGCTGGTCTGTGCGCTGTTTGTATTCCTCCGACAGGGAACGCATTGTCAGGAGCGGAACGACGATAATCAGCGCGTAGAGAATCGTCTGGTATACACCGCTTAAATTGTTGGTAGCGTTTTGTATGTTAGTCAGATAAAACGCGCCGTTAATGATAATCAGGAACGCCGCGATAAAAACATATCCGAGCGGCGACGCAAAATAGGCACGTAAATCGCGTTTATATACTGCTTTCATTTCTTTGCCCCCTTGCTGGCTACTAAGTTCATAAAGACCTCCTCAAGAGATAAGTCCATAGCCGTCATACGCAGTATAGGAAGGCCCGCTTTGGCAAGCGCACCGAACATCGGCTTGCGAATATCTATATTCGGAACAGCCTCGACAAGATAGTCGAACGCGCCTTGCTCCGCCTGAATCGTAGCTTCCGCATAGCGTATGCCGTCCACTTCGCGCAGCGTTTTAAGCACCGCGTCGCGCGCTCCGGAGATACGCACGCTGAGTTTGCGGTCACCGGTAATCATTGAGGATAGGTTGTCCGGCTTATCGTCCGCAATGATCTGACCGTTGTTAATAACGAGAACGCGTTCACAAATAGCGGAAACCTCCTGCAAAATGTGAGTGGAAAGAATAATCGTGCGGCTTTTACCAAGCGCTTTAATGACGTTGCGTATCTCAATGATTTGCTTTGGGTCAAGCCCGACCGTAGGTTCGTCAAGGATAAGTACTTCAGGGTTGCCGACGAGCGCTTGCGCAAGTCCGACGCGCTGCTTATATCCTTTAGATAAGTTGCGGATAAGGCGCTTGTAGTGATCGGTCAATCCGACCAACGCGGCAATTTCGCTGAGGTGAGCGGCACGTTTAAGCTCCCTGACTTTTTTCAGGTCAAAGATAAAATTAAGATACTCCTCTACCGTCATATCCATATAAAGCGGCGGCTGCTCAGGCAGATAGCCGACCTTGCGCTTTGCCGTGATAGGGTCTTCAAGCACGTCAATTCCGCCGATGTACGCCGCACCGGAGTTCGCCGACAGGTATCCTGTAATGACGTTCATCGTCGTGGTCTTTCCCGCGCCGTTAGGTCCGAGAAACCCTACGATCTCGCCCTCTCCGATTGCAAATGAGACGCGGTCTATTCCCCGTTTTTTGCCGTAAGTTTTGGTCAGCGCCGAAACTTCAATCATAGCTGTGTAACCTCATATCTGTAAGAACTAATTTACCGTCTGTTACTATAACACAAATAGGGCGGTTTTGCAAGCGTTTTTTGCAAAAGTGTTAAAGAAGTATTAACGCAAATGCCGCAGGGGAATTGCAAATTAGTCGCAAGTCCAAAGTCGGCAGTCAATGCAGGAGGTAGGCGTTAGGTAATAGGAGATAGGAGACGGGAGACGGGGAAACGTGGGAATAAAAGTCGGCAGTCAACAGTCGCGAGGGGACGGGGGAAACGATAAGCGTTAATCATTAAGTATTAGTCATTAATCATTACGCAAGCATTATAGCGCAAAGTTTCTGATTTGTCAAGAGAAAATTTGTGTGTAATCGTAAATAATTTGTGAACAACACGGGCGAATAATCATTCGCCCGTGTTGTGATCAGTAATTCAAACTTAGCAGCCGCGCGGTTGCGGCGCGCCTCGAAACAATGATATTTTATTCTTTGGTAAAATCCTCAGCGTTGAATAATATGTCCGGATTAACTGCTCCGCCGCCGGCAGGGCGGTACTCAAAGTGTACGTGAACGCCCGAAGCCGTGCCGCTGCTGCCCATTTTAGCTATTTCATCGCCCTGAGCGACAACCGCGCCCTCCTCAACAAGAAGTTCGCTGTTGTGAGCATACAGCGTCCAGTCACCGTTATCGTGCTCAATGACTACCACCTTACCGTAACCGCTGTAATCTTCATATGCTCCGGAAATAATTACGATTCCGCCGTCTGACGCAACAACCGGCGTTCCCTTGACGTTGCTGATGTCCCAGCCTTTATGATTGCTGCTGCCGACCGCAACTCCGCGATACCCGAACTTTGACGTCACTATTCCCTTTGCGGGATGCACGTATGTTCCTGTGGAAAGTCTGCGCCGTGTTCCGGCACAAACTATTTTAGATATAGGTTCAATTATGGTGTCCTCGCCAATCAGTATCGCCGTGTTTTCACCGGTATACTCATATGTGCGCACAATCGTGCCGGGTACTCCGTCGGAAACTAATATATATTCGTCATCGAACAATTCGTCATCATCTATATACACGACCGGCGCAAGCAAATCGCGCGATACGCGCGTAAACACCGTACCGGTCTCAGCCTCCGGCTCCTTCGCAAAGGCATAACCTGAACTAAGCTCGAACGCAAGCGGCAAAAGCAGCATAAAAATTCCTGAAGCGAGAATTACGCCCGCAACTATGGAAAGCAGTCTTTGCCGTTTGTCAGACAATAACATAAAAACTCCGATTAGTGTATTAAGTGTCGCAACCGGTAACGCATGAGTTCCAAAAGGTTACAAACCGGTTACGATTAACATAATACACTGCGCTAAAGCGTTTGTCAAGAAGTTTTTTTAAGTAAACTAAAATAATTTTTTGGACGGCAGACGGCAATAAAAAATTCTCTATTTCGACTCCTCAATGAGTTTACGCAACCTGTGAGCCAGCCCTGATTTGCTAATACCGGCAAGCTCAGCGAGTTCCGCAAGGCTTGCGCCTTCGTTATCGCTGCGAAGTTCCGCCGCCTGACGGAGAGCGTCGCTGAGCGAACCAAGCCGTCCCGCAGAGCGCAGACGTTTAATCGCCTGAAGCTGCTCGACCGCCGCGTTCGCAGTCTTGTCCGCGTTTGCGGTAATGCAGTTGACCTCCCGGCTGGCATTGATGCGAAGGCTCTTTTCAAGTTTCGCATTCATATGCTCCATTGACGCAAGCGAGGCGCCCATAAGCGTCAGCGCGTCCTCTATATCACCGCTTCTCTTGAAATAAATAGTATAACTGCCGTTGCGGTTAACGCTTTTCGGACGCAGACCGAGTTCCTCTAACAGGCTGAACATTCCTCTGTCTACGTGATAGCGGTTTGTACGGAGTTCAAGATGATAGCGTTTGGCAGGATCGGTAACGCTGCCTCCTGCAAGGAACGCGCCGCGCAAAAACATCGCTCCGCATTCCTCGCTCCGCAGAACCGCGCGGTTAAGCCGCAAAGACGGTTCCGAAGCAGGGTCGTAACCGTACCTATCCATTATCAGCCTAAGCATTGAGGGAACGCCGATTTTAAGCGTAAATTTTCCGCTTTTTCCAGTTCCGCCGCTTTCAAACCCTGCGCCGAATACGCTCTTAAATAACGCCGGTAACGCTTCCGCAAAGTCCGCGCTCTCCGTTACGATTTTTATTCCCTCCGCGTTGAATTGATTGCAGTACAGCAAGACGCCGTAAACCGCACACTCAGCAAGCTCCCCGTCAAGCTCAGGAAGCTTCTTCGATAATTCAGCTTTTACATTTGATGAAAATGACATTTGATCAGTATTGTGGGACGGGTCTTGACCCGACCGTTATTTATGTTATCTGTGATGTAATTACAAAAACCCTCATTGCCGGCAGAACAGAACTCCAAGCGTACCGGGACCGCAGTGATTGCTTATCGTACAACCCGCCGGGCATATAAGTATCTCTTCAAACGGCTGATACTTT
>JAITQY010000177.1 GCA_031288675.1 Oscillospiraceae bacterium
CCGGAATAAACTCATACTCACGCTCACGTGCGCTAAGGCTTATGGAGTCAAGCAGCGCGCCGCTTGCCGAATACGTCGAAATACTCAGCGTATCCCCGTCCGCCTCAACCGCCTGATAACAGCTCTGATTGTAGATAACTCTCGCCATCAGATTTTCGTTCGCTGTGGAGTAAAACTTCGACCCGGATACACCCATAATGTAAACAATACCGTTTTCATAATCTACCTGCCCCTGATACAGCGGCATTGACCGCGCGTAAACGTGCTGGTGACCTTCAAACACCACGTCTACCCCTGTCTCTTCAAATACAGGCGCCCAATTTTGCAAAACCAAAGCCGAAACCCCGTCATTTGCCACAGCGTACACCGGATGATGAAGCGCAACCATCTTCCACTTCGCGCGGCTGGACGCTATATCCTCCCGTATCCACTCCTTTATAGCGTCATAATCCGCCCCGCTAAGCCCCTGTTCACCGGAATACACATGCGTATTCACAACGGTTATATGCGCGTCTCCGTAATTAAACGAATAAAACTCTTCCTCAAATCCCGCAGGACCGTTCTTGGGCAACGCAAACACGTCCGTATACGCTAACGGCTTTCCGCCGGGATGATTGCTTTCGTGATTTCCGTTAACCGGCATCAGCGGAATCTG
This sequence comes from Oscillospiraceae bacterium, assembly GCA_031288675.1. Taxonomy (GTDB): domain Bacteria; phylum Bacillota; class Clostridia; order Oscillospirales; family Oscillospiraceae; genus JAISJH01. Next base: position 656 of record JAITQY010000177.1, read on the forward strand.
CGAGAAAACAGGCTCCGCCGCGTTAAGGAACGCCGACCAGTTCGCCGAATCCAATCCGCTCTCCACAATATCGCCGCCGATCATCCCGAACGCCGCGCCGGGATTACTGTTATACGCCGTCTGAGCTAACGCACTCCACGCGCTCAGTTCCGCCGCCATATTCGACACCACCTGAATATCGCCGAAATACAAAAAGCTGAAACTCTCCGATCTCTGCGGCGCCGTCGTAAATTTTTTCCATGCGCCCGCTCCGCCGCCGCTTACCACGCGGTAACGATACGCCGTATTAGGGCTAAGTCCCGTTGCAGTCGCTTCATAACGGTAAAACACGTTAGAAGTAACCCGGACTGCTTTTCCAATCCCGTAAACGCGCGAATACGAGCCTCCTCCGGCGTTATACACACTTTCGGCTATGTATTCAATATATGTACTTTCACTCTGTCCGGTCGTCCACGAAAACGTTTGGCTCGTCGGCTCCGGGTTCTCAGCCCACGAAAGTATCACCTGATTTCCCGAAGATTCCGTTGCCTGAACAGCCCCGCCTCCGGACACTGCCAATATCAAAGCAAGTATCAGCAGCCCCGAATAAATACGTTTCTTCATTCTCTACACTCCGTTTTTCCCGTTTTTCACTTACAGAAATCTTCTTACAATAATGTTCACAAATTATTTACGATTACACACAAATATTCTCTTGACAAATCAGAAACTTTGTGCTATAATGCTTGTGTAATGATTGATGACTAATAGTTAATGATTAACATCACTGTAATCTAAACCCATTTCCCTGTGTGGTGTTTCTCCCGTTCCCCGTATGGGCGTGGGGTCCCCGTCAAGCCTGCTTGACGGGGTAAAGGGCATTGCTCGCCCGCCGTTACCATCGTCCTCATCAAGGCGTTTCCCCCGTCCTAATTTTCAATTTGCCACTTGCAATTTGCAATTCTGACGTATCCCTCGTCCACTCCCGACTGCCGACTAACGCGCATACCTCATCAAAATCGTCGCGACTTCAGCGCGCGTTATATTATCGCTCCCGGCGGAGCCGCGCGCGTCACCGAGAATAATATTCTCCTCTATCGCCCACAGCATAGCGTCCTTCGCCCAATCGCTGACACGGTCTGATTCCGCAAATATGCTTACGTCAAGCTGAGATTTCGGCGACCCTTTAAGCCGCCACAGCATTACAACAACCTGTTCTCTTGTGATTGCGCCGGTCGGATTGCTGCCGTCCGTAATTCCCTCCGCAACCGCCCAGTCTAACACCGCCTGATACCACGGCGCGGAACTCACATTTGCCGCCGCCGCGCCGCTCATACGCGCCAGCACCGTTATCCACTCCGCCCGCGTATTCAAATCATTAGGCGCGAACGTATCCTCGCTTCCCTTGCCCTTCATCAGACCTCTGGAACTTACGAATTCAACCGCCGCGTTAAACCAGTCGCCCTGCTTAACGTCACTATACACCTTCATACCGGGCGTTTCATTTGCCGGAGTTTCCGTCGGTTCATCTGCTGTCGTCCCGTCAGACGCTCCGCCGCCCCCGCCGCCGGAAGTAACGGTAACTGCGCACTCAGCCGAATAATTCGGATTGCTGCGTGATTGTACCGTGATGACAGCCTTACCCGCTTTCTCTCCGGTGACTGCTCCGTTACTGCTCACCGTCGCTACCGACGGATCAGAACTGCTCCACTCCACACGCTTGTCCGTTGCGTCCGGCGGTACTATAGTCGCGGTAAGCGTTTCCGTCTCATTAACTCCGATAGTCATTTTATCATTGGAAATCATTATACCCGTTACGCTTATTGTAGGAGTATAGTTTCTGTCCATAATTATTTCTAACGTGGTGATTCCTCTTCCGAACTGAGAAGTCGTAGATATTCCTCTGGATAAATCGTTCTCCGTCTGCCCGATACAGAACCGCAAACTTCCGTCGCGCGTAAGATTGGTGTTACGTATGTCTTCAAAATCGTTTGAGTCAAACACGCGATCCTGCACCGAATAGATTGCAAGCATCGGCATTACATTCCACTTATCATAGGATTTAACGTCCGTTACGTTTATCGTCCAGCTCCCCCCGCTTCCTGCGCTGAACGTATCCGTTTCAAGCAGTCCGCCGTAGTAATATTTATTCGCGTCATTTATTGCGTCGTAATCATATGTCCGCGACCAGCCGTCCGACGCCTCAAAACGCAGATAACTAAAATCCGCAAGCTCTATATCTGTCGTATAATCATAGCAATCCGATATAATAGTATCTATGGTTACGCCGGTCGCAATAGTCAAAACTTTTGCCGGCATTGCGTCAACAGAAGAATAATACACATCTTCCGCGTCCGTAAGTCCTTCTAATTCGGCAATAGTGTACTTGTGCAAAAGAGATGTGTTTCCGCCTTTTATTACATACACCTCTAAATACCTTGATTGCGGCACTACCGAATCATGGTCGGCAAGCGCGGCGGGCGAAAAACCTATAAGCATTGCCGCAGCAGCAAATAACGCGAATATCTTTACCCCAGCGAATGATTTTAGTTTCGTTTTCATATGTGTCACTCCCATTGCAAACTTATATTTTTAGGTACAAATCAAGCAAGTTATTTTCATTTATTACTCGATTTGTACATTAATTATCACTGATATATCTTCCTGGAAAAATAGCCTGTTTATATAACTATAATATAAATACAAAGTATATCCCCTTATAAGTATATATAATATATCACTCCCGCTTCCTTTTGTCAAGAATAATTTTCTCTAACTGGCACAAGATAGTTAATCATCCACAAAAACCCGCGGAAATCTCATTTCTATTTGGTAGTTTTTCATAAACCAACAGGAGCGGATAAGCTCCGCCCCTGTCGTTGTCCGTTAAAGTATTTTCACCCCATACAGGTTCTATCCGAAATACTTGCGAAAAGCCTCCTCCATATACTCCTCACAATCCGCCGTAAACGCGTCATACTTGTCCGCGAACGCCTTACATTCCTCCGTCAGCGTACTCCGCTTCTGTCCCTTCGTCTCATAATCAAACAGCCTGAACCCTAACCCCGCTTCCGCTTCGCGCACTATCCTGATTGCGTACGAATACGCCATTCCCAATAACTTCTGCGCTTTCAGTATCGATCCTGTTTCCTCCACCAACCGCACCATCTGCTGAATTCCGGGACCGTAAAACACCCTTTCGTGTCCTATCGTCAATTTTGATGAGGGTCGTATCTGCGCTCTCAGTGTAAGCGTTTCGGCAATAGCGTCCGCGTCAATGTCTTGCGTAACGTCGGCGGTTACGCCTGCGTCGTCAACTTCTATTTCAACCGGAGGATGCTCCTTTAACACGCGGTAAATGTCGCCCTCCGCCTCCGCAATCTCGCGCAAATACTTTGCCGGAATCAGCACCGGACAGCCCCAAACGCCTTTGTAAACCGGCACCGCCGTTTCCGCCTCTGTTTCTAACAGCCGCTCAACCGTATTAACGTCAAACAGCGGGAAGTTTGCCGGTACGGCTAACACTCTGCCGCACTTGTCCGCAAGGTGTTCCGCCGCGTTTACATAGTGGCTTACGAAGCGGCGCTTCAGCCGCGTAGGGTAGATAAACTCCGCACCAAGTCTCGTTGCGTGCAGTTCCGCTTCCCTCATTATGACGTCGCCCGCTATGACCACGCGTTTGATGCCCGCTTGCTTGAACGTCAGGATAAGCCTCTGCAAAGGCAGCATCCCCGCAACCAACCCGTCAGCTTTGAAGTTTGCCGGACCTTGTAAAATCAGCGCAGCTGTTATCATTTTTAACAACACCCCGTTTCAGAATATTTAAGAAATTATATCATAAAACTTGGAATTTTTCAATACATAAGCGAATTGTTATTTCAAAACACTCGCATCCCTCTTGCAATTTACCTTAAAATATATTATAATACGGTTACACCGCAGCTGCACAGCGGGTTAAAGGAGAATACTTATGAATTTACACCAAATTGAGACAACCGAAATTCCGCAGCTCGCCGAACTATTTACGGCGTTCGATAACAATGTCCTTATTTTAGGTCGCCGCAAAATGATAGAAAGCGGCGAAGGGGATATATTCACGTTTGAAGATAACGGCAGAATGATAGCGGAAATTTCAGTGAACTACTATTACGCCGGCGGAGACGCCGATTTTGCGGTAAGCGGAAAGCGCGCATGTTTATCCGCTTTGCGCGTTCTTCCGGAATATCAGGGACGCGGCTTGGCGCAATCACTGATTACGTCAATTCTTGACGTACTTCGGGAAAAAGGTTATACCGAAGCTACCATAGGCGTAGAGGACGATAACACAGTCGCGCGGCATATTTACAGCAAACTTGGATTTACAACGTTTATAAAGCGCTGCAGTGAAACCTTTCAGGTCGATTCATTCGACTTCAATTTATACTTAAAAACTATTGAAAAGCAGGAGGAGAAGCATGCTGGTCAGTGTGCTTAACACACGTGTTGCATTCTAACATTAGTTAAGCGAAGCACCTCCCAAGGAAAAAATAGTTGACAATGGCGCGCAGGTCTGTTAAAATATATAGGTATGGAACAATTTACTATCGAGCCGTTGCCAAAGGATGGCGAAAAGCTGTTAGACGCGCTGAAGAACGGTCTGCTGGTCGCGGTACGCAGCAAGAACGATTTTATGTACGTGCTTATGCGGCGCGGAAATTACCTGCTGTATTTGCACACTCCGGGCTCGCCAAGCGGCGGGCAGAAGCGTTTTGAAGTCAACGACAAGTACACCGCGATTATTAAAAACTTCGCCGCGCTGTGTGATATGGCTTTTGCCGTTACGTTCGACGAACAGAAAATGGAACTTTACGCGGTGCTTGCCGGTGCGGAGGACGCGATACTTGAGAAATTCCCCGGCGGCGACCGCAACGCCGACGGTACGGTTGACTTCGGGGAACTGTTGGAAGGCAAAGGATAGCCCTTAACTTATTTGCGCCTGTGACGGAATGGCAGACGTGCAAGATTTTGCTGTCGCTACCTCAGCGGAAATTAGTCGGAACACATGAAGAAATTGGAGGGATAGCCCATGTCTATTTCAGATAAAATGCTTAAAATATTATGGGCACAATCGGGAGGACTGTGCGCTTTTCCCGGCTGTAACGAGGAATTAATTGTTAAGGATAAGAATCAGATACTGGGGCATATGTGTCATATTGTGGCTAAAAGCCCGAATGGTCCAAGAGGAAGTGCGGATATAATGCCACAGGAAGCGGATAATGCTTATA
>JAITQY010000043.1 GCA_031288675.1 Oscillospiraceae bacterium
TCCCTCTATTCGCTCAACAAACACCGCCGCTCTGCCCTGAATGCCATATGCTCCGGCTTTGTCGAGAGGTTCGCCGGTTGCGATATACTCATCAATTTCCGCTTCGGTAAGTTTACGAAAGTGAACGTCCGTCGCTTCCGTGCCGGAGAGTTCCTTTCTGCCTCGTATAACGGCAATGCCGGTGTAAACTGTGTGTACGCCTCCGGATAGCGCGGAAAGCATCCGTTTAGCGTCATGTTTGTTATATGGTTTCCCGAAAATTTCTCCGTTTTTTACAACGACCGTATCCGCCGCAATTATAACGGCATTCGCGTAAGATTTACCGGCTATCTCACGGGCTTTTGCAAGGGCGACTTCCCTAACCGCCTCTTTGGGAGTGATGGAATCAGAAAGCGCAGGTTCTGAATTAGCAGGCGCAACCGTGAATTCTATTCCGATTTGAGTAAGAAGTTCCAGACGGCGCGGAGAAGCGGACGCGAGGACAATCCTAATACCGTTAGGATGCGTTTCAGTCTGCCTGTACATTCGCGTTCAGTCTCCTTATCAAAGCTTGTTCGCAGCCAAGTAATGCCATAACGGCTTTTGCGTATATCATCGTGGTACCGTACCTCTATAGGCAGGTATTTGAACATCTCCGCTATTTCATGGTGCGGAGTATCTTCAGATATACAGGCGGATTCAAATCCAAGCTCCCTGAGTAGCTGCAAGGTTTGGGAGTTACGCACTTCTATTCCAAAGTCCGCGCGAAGTTTGAAGCCCGCCTTTAACGCGGGAGCAATATGCCCGGCGTCGCTTATCAGCAGAGTGTATATGTCAAGCGGCTTGAGCTGCTCTAACGCAGTGAAATCATATTCACCGGCGGGGATCGCGGCACAGATACGCGTTTTTCCGTTTTGCGCAAATGCGGCTATCTTCTGAGGGTCAGCGAGTATCACGTCAACAGGTATGTACAGGATCAGCGGAGCAAGCTTGATAAGAGCGTGCGTCAGAAGCTCAGGATTGGTAACACTGACGCTGATTTGCGGACGGCGTTTGGGTTCCTCCGGCTTTACAGACGGCGGTAAGAACTCTCCGCCGCGATAGCGCGGCTTGGGCGAATGCTCTTCTGCCGGACGAATCTCGCCGCTGAGCAGGGCGGCTCGAATAGCCGTAAGGGGAAGTTTTCCGTTGAGGTTCTTTATTTCCGATGCGCGGATATTACGGCGTTCGCGGATAGCAACGGAGAAATACTCTGTAACGAGCGCGGTGTTTTCTTCCTGTCCGGTGTTTTCTACACGCGGAAGCAGGACGGCTCTGCCGCTGTCATATAACGCAGGCAGAATTTTAACGAGCGCGGCTTCCGGCTTGTCCGCAATGATGACGTCTATAGGAGAATTGTTTACAATGCGTTCCAGTTCATAACCGCCTATGCCGGAACTTATGAACGCTCCGCAGAAACCGAGTTCCGCCAGCGCCTGAGTTCCGCCGCAACTGCTTACAGTAAGACGGGAACCGGCAATCACCGGAATATCCGGCAAAATTTTGCGTACCGCGGAATACACGCCTAAATCGCCGAGAATTAATCCGTCTGCTCCGCACCGCGCGGAGACCGCCGCAAGCTTTAACACGTCAGTCAGATGGTTGTCCGCAATCGCGCCGTCAAGCTCCGTAAAAAGCTTCACGCCGCGCGCGCGCGCGTATTCCGTTTCTTCCGCAAGGATTCGCGAACGCGTAGGCAGCATAGGTACGGCAACGAAATCCGCGCCGCGCTGCACCGCCGCGCTCACTGTCTGAATATTCTCCGCACGAACCATTAGCCGCATTACCGCATTTAACTCCTTAACTTTGTCAAACTATCTTACCACCGAATTAGGCGGTTGTCAAACAGTTTGTTGGAACGAGGTAGGCGAGTTAGTCATTAGTCAACAGTCGTAAGTCGGCAGTGGACGAGAGATGCGCCCTACGGGGGACGTTAATCATTAAATATTAGTCATTAACCATTACGCAAGTATTATAGCACAAAGATTCTGATTTGTCAAGAGATAAATTTTGTGTAATCGTAAATAATTTGTGAACGATGTAAAAAGGTCTTTGATCATCACAGTGAGAACAATGGAATCTGCCTCAAAGGCTTGCGCGTTGAGCCGGCTGCATGAAGTTTTACGCTTTGCTATGTGAAGAATATAAACGAACTGTGTTTGGTTGTACGATTTTGACGGTAAATTTTGATTTCGCTATTGACTTATTTTGACAGCTGTGTTATTATAGGGGTCAAGAGGAATTCGCGAACCGGGAGGGATAATAGCAACCGTACGGCATAAGGCGTCCGGTTGCAGTATGATTTTATGCAGAGAAATAAATACGATATTGACGAAACCTTAGAAAGTCCTTTTAGCCTGAAGCACCTGAAGCGCAGTTTTATATACATAAAGCGCCACGGCAAAAAACTTCTGCTTGCTATGGCTGCCAGTATGCTTGCCAGCGTACTTCAGCTTAGCGTTCCGCAGATGCTTCAGTATGCCGTGGATGACGTTGTACCCGCCAAGGACTATAGGATGCTTATACTGCTGACTATCGGAACGGCTGTCGCTATTACCGGCAGTTTGTTTCTTGCGCGGTACCGCATGTGGACGACGACTAAGGTCGGGCAGGATATTATATATGAAATTCGCGACGATTTGTTCCGGCATATGCAGAAGCTGCCGTTCACATACTACGATAATCGTCCGCACGGGAAGATACTTATCCGTGTAGTTCAGTATGTTAACAGCGTTAGTAATATGCTGTCAAACGGCGTAATCGACTTCTTCCTGGAGTTTTTGAACCTGATTTTGATAGTCATTTTTATGCTTATAACCAACGCTACCCTGACATTAGTGGTTATATCGGGACTTCCGATATTCTTTGTGATAATGTTCTCAATTAAACCGGCGCAGCGCAGAGCATGGCAGCGCGTCAGTAATAAGAACAGCAACCTTAACAGCTATGCTCAGGAATCCATAAACGGAATGCGCATTACGCAAATTTTTGCCCGCGAACAAAAGAACGAAGATATTTTCAGCCGGCTTGCGACGCTTGCACGTAAGGCGCACTTCAAGGCGGGGCTTATAGCTAACCTCGTTAACCCTGCTGTAGAGAATATCTCACAGATTATTTTCAGCGCGATGTATTTGGTAGGAGTGCTGTGGAATCCCGGTATGGCGTCGTTCGGAACCCTGCTTGCGATGGGCAACTATTCGTGGCGGTTCTGGCAGCCGATAAACCGGCTGTCGCAAATCTACAACGAGTTTATGAATACGATTGCGTATCTTGAGCGTATATTTGAGACAATGGATGAGAAAGTTCTTATTGACGATGCGGAGAACGCATATGACATTCCGCAAATCAGGGGAGAAGTTCGGTTTGAGAACGTCACGTTCGGCTATGACGATAAGACGCAGGTGCTGAAAAACCTCAGTTTTACGGTATCGGAAGGCGAGAGCATCGCGCTTGTCGGTCCGACCGGTGCCGGTAAGACCACAATAGTTAACCTGCTGTCTCGGTTCTATGATGTTACCGGAGGCAAAATCACCATCGACGGGAACGACGTACGTAAGGTCACGCTTCACAGTTTGCGAAGTCAGATGGGTATAATGCTTCAGGACAGCTTTATATTCAGCGGAACTATCGCGGACAATATCCGCTACGGCAAGCTTACGGCAACGCAGGACGAAATTCAATCGGCGTGCGCGGTTGTGAAAGCGGACGAGTTTATCTCAAAAGCGGAGAACGGCTATGACACGGAAATAAAGGAGCACGGCGGAAATCTCTCGCAGGGGCAGAAACAGCTTATCGCATTTGCGCGTACGATAATCAGCGACCCGCGGATACTTATTCTTGACGAAGCTACTTCGGCAATCGACACTAAGACAGAAGCATATGTTCAGGCGGGAATTAAATATCTGCTCGGCGGAAGAACCTCGTTTATCATAGCGCACAGGCTAAGTACTATCAGAGAATGTGACCGCATAATGTACGTCAAAGACGGAGGAATCTCCGAACAGGGTACGCACGAAGACCTTATGGCTCTAAAGGGAGATTACTATAATCTGTATACATCGCAGCTGCAAGACCTTTAGAGCGTCAAATACTCACTTACTTTTCACCTTTGATTAATATTATTATCTGACAAACGGAGGTTGTCAAATGACCCCTGATATTATTTTTGATTTTGGATCTACCCGGCTGACATTTGATTTCCCGCGGGGAATTGAGCTTTTCGGGTGGACGTTTTACTGGTATGGAGCAATCATTGCGGTCGGGTTTCTTGTTGCGATGATTTACGCCTACCGGCGCAAAGAAACGTTCGGGATACGCGACGACAGCATTACGGATATGGCGCTGTTCGCCGTGCCGTGCGCGATAATCGGCGCGCGAGTTTATTATATGATTTTCAGCGAAGAAAGCTGGACGTTTATAACCGCTTTGCAAATCTGGAACGGAGGGCTGGCGATTTACGGCGGCGTGATAGGCGGGTTTATAGGCACGATGCTGTTCAGTCTGTATATGCGGCATAAGCTGAAAAGAAAAGAATACGGCGCTGTCAAATTCAAAATTTCGCCGTATATGGACATTGGAGCTTTGGGGCTGCTTATCGGGCAGACTGTAGGGCGCTGGGGGAACTTCGCTAACCGCGAAGCCTACGGCTCTGAAACTAATCTTCCGTGGGCTATGGGATTAAGCTTTGATACCGGAATTATTTGGGTTCACCCGACTTTTCTTTATGAAAGCCTGTGGAATTTGATTGGATTGATTTGGATGCACATTTACAGCAAGCGGAGAAAGTTCGACGGGGAAATTTTCTCGCTGTATCTGGGTTGGTACGGTATAGGAAGATTCTTTGTCGAAGCGCTTCGCACGGATAGCCTGTACTTGTTTAATACCGGACTCAGAGTTTCGCAAATCGTTGCGATAATTTGCGTAGCTGTTTCAGTTGCGGTAATCATCTATAACAGGCTGATAAGGAAGCGCCTGCCGTCAGATTTATATGTCAATCAAACTCTGTTGGCAAATATCGTACCGCCGAACGACGAAACTGAACTTGACTATGAGTTTGAGGCGGTGCTTGAGGAGATAAAAAGGGACAATGAAAGTCTTTGAGCTTACAAGGCTATCCTGAAAAAAGGCTTGACATCAGGTGAAATCGTGGTACAATAAATTCAAAATAAATTTTATTCGGAGGACGCTATGACAGATTTCAAAAATAAGATCGTCCTGATTACAGGCGGAGCAAGCGGAGCCGGACGCGGTCAGGCGGAGGTTTTTACCGAAGCCGGCGCTAAGGTCATTATTGCGGACGTTAATCAGGCGCGTATTGACGAGGTAGTGGCAACCGGAGCTGCGGTGGAGGGCGTTAAGCTTGACGTTCGTGACCGTGAGGGCTGGGCAAAACTTGCGGATGACATTGAGAAGAAGTACGGCGAGACACTTGATTTGCTGGTTCTTACCGCTGGCGTTAACGCGTTCGGACCTGCGGAGGCGACGGATTTCAAGACATTTGACTTTATCACGGAGATAGTTTACACCGGAGTGGCCAACGGACTTATTACTTTCGTTCCGCGTATGATCAAGAAAGGCAAAGGCGGAGCCATTGCGTCTACGGTATCATGGGGCGCGTTAGGCAGCGGTGCGACGGTTGCTCCTTACTGTGCGGCGAAAGCGGCTCAGCTCAACCTGTTGGAGAGCTATTACGAAGCTCTGAAGCCGTACAATATTCACGTTACGGCGGTTTGCCCGGCAAACATTAACAGCCACATCTATGAGTCACAGTTAGAAATGATTAAAGAAAATGGTAAGAGCGGATATAACATCACTGAGGATACGGCGAAACTCCTTTCCACCATTCACGCGCACGGAATGGAACCTCGCGATCTCGCCAACTATATGAAGAAGGCGCTTGAGGAAAAAGTATTCCTCTGCATTCCGTACAAGAGCGGTCCGGAAATGGTCGCTGAGGCTTTGGAGCGTATGCCGCTCCTTGCAAGCAAAGACGGCATTGCGGAGCTTGCGCGCCGTGCGGCTCAACCGCCTACAGCTCAGCAGCTGAAATTCATGTCAGAGCGCGAGGGTTATGACATCACTGCGCCGCGCACGGGTGAGCTTGCGAAACCGGCGGATGACGCCCCGACGCTCGACTGGGGTAAGGTCGGATTCGGCAAGGCTGCCGCTGACGTTGATTTTGTTGATCCCAGTAAGCGCCAGAACGCGTAAATCTCTAATTTGGTTTTTAATCTCCGGACAGGTAGACTGTCCGGAGATTTTTCATTTGACGTTTACCGTTACGTCTAAACGTCACGGCTGATTGTCGAGGGTATGCTTATCTTTATCTTTTGCCGGATTAAAAAACTAATGAAAAAATGCTTGACAACCGGACAGGTCTGTGCTATAATTTCATTTGTTGAAAATGTGCACCCGTAGCTCAGCTGGATAGAGTGTCTGGCTACGAACCAGAAGGTCGGGGGTTCGAATCCCTCCGGGTGTGCCAGTGAGAACTCCGTAATCATTATGGTTTCTGGTGTTCTCTTTTTTGTATACGGTGCGATATGGCAGAAATAATGTTAATGATCAAAAAATCCACAGCAACAGTTTTGCTGTATTTTACCGCCGCCGACCGGACATTTATTCCGTTATTATAATCTTACGCAGCAGCTGTGTAACTTTCGCTAAAAGTGCTTGACAAATTGAGAAAACTGTGATATAATTATTTTAACAATAAAGTTGTGAAAATACACTAAGCCTTATTCTCGGTGTTAAATACCAAACACTTAAAAGTCCTGTAATCACGACGATTAAAGGATTTTTGCTTTATTGGGAACATCGTGATAAATATAAGTTTTCAGCTAAAACACTTCACCAAAGAAAGGCAATAGAAAATGAAAAAGACATTTGCGCTGATCCTCGCATTAACCATGCTGTTAGTATTGGCAGCGTGCGGAAGCACGACCTCTGCTCCGTCGGGAGACACCGAATCCAACACGCCTTCAAAAGCGGAAAGCACAGAAAAAAACTATAGCATAGCTATTGCTCAGTTCGTAGAGCATCCGGCGCTTGACGCGGCTCGGGACGGCTTTATTCAGGCGCTTGCTGACAATGGTTATAAAAACGGAGAGAACGTTACAATCACTGTGGAAAACGCGGCTGCGGACAGCTCTAATCTGACGACTATCGCAGACCAGTTTATCTCAAATAACGTTGACCTTATTCTTGCAATCGCGACGCCGGCGGCTCAGGCGATTGCCGGAAAAACTACGACAATCCCGATTCTCGGAACTGCTATCACGGACTACGTGGCGGCAGGGCTTGTTGACAGCAATGAGGCCCCGGGACGTAATATTTCCGGAACGACTGATATGAACCCCATCTCCGACCAAATCGACCTGCTTGTAAAGCTCGTTCCAAACGCGCAGACTGTTGGATTTGTATATACCTCCAGCGAGGATAACAGCATAGTACAAATTGACATCGCCAAAGCGTACATTGAGAGCATCGATCTTGCTTGGAAAGAAGTCACAGTAACTTCTACGAACGATGTTCAGCAAGCGGTGACTTCCATCGTTACGGAAGTCGATGCGCTATACCTGCCGACGGATAACATCATCGCCAACACTATGCCGACCGTTTACGGCGTGACAGCGGTGTCTAAGACACCGGTCATCACGGCGGAGCAAGGTATGGTTGAGCAGGGCGGGCTGGCAACGCTTGGATTAAACTACTATGATCTTGGCTATCAAACAGGGCTTATGGCTATTGAGGTTCTTAACGGCGCTGATACGGCAACGCTGCCGATTCGTAAGGCTTCTAATTTTGACTATGCCATTAACGGCGACGTTGCAGAAGCTATAGGCTATACAATTCCGGATGACCTTCAGGAATACGTATTCACAGCGGCGGAATAATAAATCTGTGAAGTTCATTATTAGCGCGGGGCGGGGTCGCATCCGTCCCGCGCTAATAAAATTTAGCAGTTGGCATTCAACTGACGGATGCTGCGGGTAAGTCCGAAATAGCTAAAGAGAGTTGCCATTATGAGAGCAGAGGCTTTTATACTTGGCGAATACAGACGTTAAAACAGGCAAAGGGGTGGATGGATGAAGCGTAAATCAACGATTCCCTCGATTACAGTAAAATTTGTGGCGCTTGCAGCGCTTGTGATTTTGTGGACACAAATGCCGACTATCATCTCCGGAGCGGTTTCTTTAGGATTGCTGTGGGGAATAATGGTACTTGGTGTTTTTATCACTTACAGAGTATTGGACATTGCCGATTTGACGGTAGAGGGAACCATCACATTTGGTGCGTCTATAGCGGCGCAGATGATAACGTCCGGGCAAAGTCCGGCGCTTGCCACGGCAGCGGCGTTCGGCGGAGGATTACTTGCGGGACTTGTAACCGGTATCCTGCATACGAAACTGCGGATACCCGCTCTGCTGTCCGGTATTCTGACGCTTACGGGGCTGTATTCTATCAATCTGAGGGTAATGGGACGCCCCAATATGCCATTGCTGCCGTTTAAGGTATCGTCGGTGTTTACACCGCTTAACGATGCGTTGGAGCCGCTCAGCCGCACGTTTCCGGAGCTTGCTAAAAAGGGATACCTAAGCGGGCTTTCAAGTGTGATAGTAGGCGTTGGCTGTTTGATTGTTATCGGAATATTGCTGTACTGGTTTTTCGGCACGGAAATAGGATCTGCCGTGCGCGCTACGGGCAATAATCCGAATATGATACGCGCTCAGGGAGTGAATACCTCTGTAATGATTATCTTGGGATTGATGATCTCCAACGGGTTAGTCGGGTTTGCAGGCGCGCTGATAGCGCAGTATCAAACGTTCTCTGATATCAATATGGGACAGGGTTCAATCGTTATCGGGCTTGCGTCGCTGATAATCGGCGAGGTGCTGTTTGGTACGCGGTCGTTCAGAAATACTCTTATTTCTGTGATATTAGGCGCGGTTACTTACCGCGTAATCATTGCGCTTGTTATAAAATTCGGGCTTAATGCTAACGATTTGAAACTGTTTGTGGCCGCGACGGTAACGTTTGCGCTTACTCTGCCGCAGATGCAGACATACGCGCGCACGGTTATTAAGTCGCTGAAGCGTCCGAGAAAGGCAGGTGAGCCGAATGCTTGACGCAAAAGACGTCGTAAAGATATTCAATCACGGAACAATAAACGAGAAAACGGCGCTCCGCGGAGTTTCACTGCATTTGAAAGAAGGCGAGTTCGTTTCCGTGATAGGCGGTAACGGTGCAGGCAAAAGCACTCTGCTTTCTGCCATAGCCGGCGTTTACGGGGTGGATTCCGGCAATATATCAATAGACGACCGCGATGTAACGCGTTTGCCGGAACACCGGCGCGCGAAGTATATCGGGCGCGTATTCCAAGACCCTATGATGGGTACAGCCGCAAATATGGAGATAGAAGAAAATCTTGCGCTTGCGGCACGGCGCGGACAACTGCGCGGTCTGAAATGGGGAGTTACAGCCTCTGAACGCGCAGAGTACCGCGATAAACTGCGCAGATTAGATTTAGGCTTGGAGAACCGTCTTACGAGTAAGGTCGGGCTTTTGTCCGGAGGTCAGCGTCAGGCTCTTACGCTGCTTATGGCAACACTTCGGAAACCTAAACTTCTGCTGCTTGACGAACACACGGCGGCACTTGATCCTAAAACAGCGGCTAAGGTTTTGGAATTGTCGGAGGAGCTAATACACGAAAATAACCTTACTACAATGATGGTAACACACAATATGCGCGACGCTATCGCTCACGGAGACCGCCTTATAATGATGTACGACGGAAAAATCATCATAGATGTTGAAGGTGAAACGAAGCGAAATCTGACTGCAAAGCAACTGCTTGATAAATTCGAGGAGCTAAGCGGCAGCAGTGAGGCGGACGGGAATTTGTTATTAGGATGAGCGGAGGTCGGAGATGAGCCATTATTTTACAGACGACGCACCACCTAAGCACGAAATCAAGCGGATAAATTATCTGTTCGCAGGGCAGAAATTTGTGTTCACGACAGACGCCGGCGTTTTCTCTAAAGACCATATTGATCCGGCAACGGACATTCTGCTGCGTACAATGCCAAAACTTAGCGGAACTCTGCTGGATATGGGGTGCGGATACGGATGTATAGGGATTGTGCTTGCTAAAACATATTCGATTCAGCTGACACAGGCGGACGTAACTCAGGCGGCTGTTGATTTGACGCGTCAGAATTGCACCGATAACGGTGTGCGGTCAGTTATAGTGAAATCGGACTGCTTCGGTAACGTCGAGGGTTCATTTGATACGATCACTATCAATCCCCCGATCCACGCGGGTAAAGCGGTGACGTACCGGATGTACGAGGAAGCGCCGGAGTATTTGAAGCCTGATGGAAAACTTTACGTCGTAACGCTTAAAAAGCACGGCGCGGAGAGTACGCGCTCCAAGCTGACAGAGGTTTTCGGTAATTGCGAAACGCTTCAAAAGAAGAACGGTTATTACGTGTTCCGTTGCACAAAGCAAGATAGGCAATAGTCGACAGTAGTGAGTCGAGAGTGGACGGGGGACGAGTAATAATTGCAAGTTGCAAATGGGAAATTGAAAATTAATACGACAAAAACACTATTAATGATATATCGATTGTGCGCATTTTTCGTACCTCCTTTTTTGTGCAGGGAAAATTTACCTTGACAAACAAAGTCTTATAGTATATATTATCGGTAGAAAAATATAAGGGGACAAAAGTATGGGCGAGAGATTGAAAATACTAAGGCGAGAACTTGGTTTGAATCAAAGTGAGTTTGGGCGAAAAGTTGGGTTAACAACTCCAACAATTTCGAGAATCGAAAAAAACATTACAAATTTAACAAAGAGCAATATAATTTCAATCTCTAATTTATTTAACGTTCGGCTGGAGTGGCTAATAAGCGGAGACGGGGATATGTTTGAGACGGTATCTGAGGATATAATAGGACTATTATATAAAAGTAAAGATTTATCTCCGGCAGTTGTAGAGATGTTTGAGCTTTATCTTCGTCAAGACGATAAGGCAAAGGCTGTGATCGAAAAGTTTATCAATGATTTTGTCGCGTTGTATCACGCATTACGAGAGACAGAGGAAACGGCGGGCGGGCAACGCCGAATAGTCGACAGTCAATAGTCGTGAGTAGGCAGGGGACGAAGAAACGGGAAGCGTTAATCATTAACTATTAGTCATTAATCACTACTCAAGTATTATAACACAAAGTTTCTGATTTGTCAAGAGGTAAATCGCGTGTAATCGTAAACAATTTATGAACTGTAAAGGGCAAACAATTGTTCGCCCCTTACAGTTTTTTGGGTTTTACAAGTTCGTAGCTGTCTGTAATACAAACTTCGATTTCATCATCAGGAACATCCCCTGAGAGTTCTATCATACTCCAGTGGGTTTTATTCAGGTGATAAGCTGGTGTAAGACATTTGTAAACCGAGCGCAGAAATTCCGAGCGAGTGGGATCGCATTTGAAGCTGACATAATCCCTGCCGCCGCGTTCATAGATACACGCAAAGATTTTTTTGTTACCCCTGCAGCGTATAACCGTCCAGCGCTCCGCGTCATCAACATTGCCAAACGGGTAATCTATGTACGCGCCCGCAAACGAAAGGCAATATTCGATAACATCGGCTTTAGACATAGAAAACTCCTGAACATATGTGCGGATTAAAATTACGAGTGGGAACAGTAAGCCGGGTTCTGTTATGACGGTCATCTATCTAGGCTGATCGTTGCCGAACAGCTCAAGCCTTAAAAGGGCGCTGAGCGGGGCGGCTCATAAGCGCCCAAAGTTGCCGCGGATAGAGCTTACGGCACGGAGACGTTTCACCGTTCCGCGGGTGAGCTTTTGCCTCACCGTTACATCTGTAGCGCCGTTGCCGGCGTTAGTATATTTTCTGTCGCGCTTGTCCTGGAGTCACCTCCGGCGGGAGTTACCCGTTATCCTGCCCCGTGCGGCCCGGACTTTCCTCGCACGCTTTCGGCGCGCGCGACCGTCCGTTCCCCTCGTAATCTTTTATAATTATAACCCCGAAATATTTATTTGTCAAATGTTTTTGCGGGTTTTATAATCGAATTAGGTCACTTCGATTTGTATGCTATATGATATTAATCTTGTTTAAGGTTTACACACCTTACAAGGCTCGTAACCGTTACTTATTGCCCAAGATAAAGAAACCTCGTATTTGCTTTCATCAAGGTAACGGCAGCTGCTCCGGTGATACTTGCTTCCGGTATCGGTAATATAAACATCGCTTTCGGAAGTATTCGGTGTTGGCTCAGGGGTGATAGTCGGAGCGGCAACTGGCACGGGAGCGGGCGGCGGAGCCGTTGAGACGGTAGTTATAAGAACAGTTTTAGTATCTGCGTCGAAACCGACGCTAAAGCCAAGAGCCGCTCCTAAATCTTTGAGCCGGAAGTAGTTAGCTCCGTCGATTTTATAGGCAGTTAAATCTAAGGCTGTTTCACCTATGTAAACCTTGTCCGTACTTGGTGCTATAGTAGTGTATCCGCTTGGTTTGGCAGTGCTTTCTGTGCCGTTTGGTGTATATGGTACATCAGAGATAATTGAAATTGCTGATTTTTCACTGTCATATGTTACATCAAAAGAGTTAACCAGTAGTGCGATGTCGCGGAGTTTGAAATAATTTTCATTGTTGATTGTAAATGCGGCAACAACATCAACGAGAGAACCGTCAAATGACAGCAAGTGCGTTGTCGGAGTTGCAATTATATCGCTGTTTGCGGCTATCGTAACCGGCGCTATTCCCAACATTACGGAAAAGATAAGGGAAATAGTAATTAGTTTTATTTTTCTCATAATAACCTCAGAAAGTTTATTTTACAAAATTATATCACTTGAATCCATAAATTGCAAGAAAAAATTCTTAATTTTATAACGAATGCAACGATGAAATCCTTTTTATATTTCGTTTATTGAATGTTTTTAATTTTGCGCTTGACAAGCGATGAATAGCGTGTTATAATCAACTTAGTAAAAATGTACGAAAATATTTTGACTGTGCAGCATACATTTAGCTGAAAGGTAAATTGAACTTTTAATAAGCGAGGTAACTAATAATGTACACATTGACAAGCGACCAATTTGTATTGCTCGGCGAGAAGTTAGATTCCCCTGTTCTTAAAGCTATTGCCGGCGACCGTACCATTGCCGACCGCGCCGCTGCTGAGCAGGAGCTTATCGATCTTAAAGCGCTTAACAACGCGGAGCTGAAGGAGCAAATCGCGATTCTTGACGACGGTTATGACAGACGGGTAACGCGTCTTGACCAGGCGGATCAACCGTATGAGGCGCTTGCCGTTAAGGGCGATGTTCTTGTGGCGGTCAACCAGACGTCTATCAAGGAGTGGGCAAACAAAATCACGACGTTTACTATTGCCGTCGAGCCTGCAAATACGTATCTTGAATCCCTGAAAAAGTATCTCGGATTTATAGAGACGGGTGATAATCAGCTGCTGCGCAAATTTATCTCTAAAGTTTCGGTCGCAAATCATCTGAAGTATCTTGACACTATGCAGCGCATCACACTGCCGATAGCGGTCAAGAAATACCGCCGCAGTTACGGGTTCAAAACTCAGGAAATGTATATGTTCAACGCGTTTCTGTTTGATAAGAATAACTTCAAATTCACATATGAAGAAGGCGGCAAGAAGTTAGACGCGGAAGTCCTGCACAGCGGAGTTTTCCAAATAATTTCTTTCAGGGGCAAAAATTTGTTTGGGCAAGAGACAAACAACTATTATCATCTGGGAATGAAAAAGTCATTTGAGGCGGTTCGCAAGACGCTTGGACTAAAAAAGTAAGTTTTTAGGTTTTTTCATTATAAGTTTCTCCTAATATCAAAGAAAATTGCGGTTGTGCACGACCGCAGTTTTCTTGCATTCAGCGGTACTAAAGATATGAAAAAATAAAATCGCGTATTGACAAATGTGCAGGGATGATGTATAGTTCAATCAATATGAATATGGGTTAGATTGGGGGCAGATAGATGTCCGATGTTCGCGTTCGCCTCGTGAATCTCGCGAAGGCGTTTGACGGTGAGACTGTTTTAGACAGGATTAACTTAGATATAAAAGACCGGGAGTTCCTTACGTTGCTTGGTCCCAGCGGTTGCGGCAAGACCACAACGCTGCGTATGATCGGTGGATTTTTAGTTCCGGACAGCGGGGACGTACTCTTTGACGGCGTTAGAATCAATGACTTGCCGCCTAACAAGCGTCAGGTCAATACTGTGTTTCAAAACTATGCGCTGTTCACGCATATGAACGTATTTGAGAATGTTGCGTTCGGACTGCGTATCAGCAAGGTTTCTGAACCGGAAATCAAGCGGAGAGTCAGCGAGGCTTTAGAACTTGTGGATCTTCCGAACTACGGCAAGCGGTCGCCGACATATCTTTCGGGCGGACAGCGGCAGAGGGTCGCTATCGCGCGCGCGATTGTCAACCGTCCTAAGGTGCTGCTGCTTGATGAGCCTCTTTCCGCGCTGGATTTGAAATTGCGCAAGGAGATGCGGCGCGAGCTTATTGAAATCCAAAGGGAAGTCGGCATTACGTTCATCTATGTAACGCACGACCAGGAAGAGGCTCTGACAATGAGCGACACCGTAGTCGTAATGAACAAAGGTCAGATACAGCAGGTAGGCAGCCCGATAGATATTTATAATGAACCGACAAATGCGTTCGTTGCGGATTTTATCGGCGAAAGTAATATTATCCGCGGTACGATGCTCAGGGACAAGCTTGTTAATTTTTCCGGTCGTGATTTTGACTGTCTTGACGGCGGTTTTGCGTCTAACGAACCGGTTGACGTCGTCGTGCGTCCGGAGGATATAGACCTGTCGGTAATCAACGGCTCTGATGGGAGCGGGCGGTTGTGCGGTACTGTGCGGAGCATTATCTTTATGGGCGTGCATTACGAAATCATGGTAGATGGCGACGACGGCTTTGAATGGATGATACACAGCACTGATCCGGTAGTTCCGGAACAGCGCGTCGCGCTTAATCTCACCCCGGACGATATTCATATTATGCATATGACAGATTAAAAGGCAACAGGAGAGTAACTAATATTGAAGAAACTGCTTTCGGTTCCGTATGTTGTATGGATGGCGGTATTTATATGTGCACCTATGGCGCTTGTGGTTGTGTACGCATTTTCAAGCGCTGGCGGCGGCTTTACCATGCGCAACTTTCAGGATTCCGCGAATTACGCTAATGTGTTTTTGCGGTCGCTGTCACTTGCCGCTATTGCTACTGTGATATGCCTCGTTATCGGATATCCTGTAGCGTACGCGTTAAGCCGGGAGGGTGAACGTCTGCAATCGGTAGTGATGATGCTGATAATGCTTCCGATGTGGATGAACTTTCTGCTGAGAACCTACGCGTGGATGTCGCTGTTAGAGAACAACGGTTTGATAAACAACTTTCTTGGGTTGTTCGGGTTAGGACCGTTCAGAATGATAAATACTCAGGGCGCCGTAGTTCTCGGAATGGTGTATAATTACCTGCCGTTTATGATCCTTCCGATTTACAGCGTGATAGTTAAAATAGATCCGTCAGTCGTGGACGCGTCAAGAGACCTCGGCGCGAACAGTTACCGCGTATTTACGCGCGTAACATTTCCGCTTAGCTTACCGGGAGTACTCTCCGGAGTTACGATGACCTTCGTGCCGAGCGTAAGTACGTTCGCGATTTCAAAGCTGTTAGGCGGAGGAAAGGAATTGCTGCTCGGCGACCTGATAGAAATGCAGTTTCTTGGAAGCGCGTATAATCCGCAGCTCGGCAGCGCGATAAGTTTGGTTATGATGGTGCTGATTTTGATTCTGATGTCGCTTATGAACAAATTCGGCGGCGGCAGTGAGGATGCCGTACTTCTGTAGAGAAATTTTTCATACCGCTCTGCAATATAAATAAATCCCCTCTGCCGCTTTACGGTATCCCAAACGGAGAAAGAGGGATTGTTTCGAGGATAACAAATGAAAAAGACAAATATATTCGGCAGATTGATTTCGTTGCTGGTATTCATATTCCTGTACGCGCCGATAGCGGTACTGATAGTGCTGTCGTTTAACGCGTCCAAAAGCCGCAACGTATGGACTGGTTTTACTTTGGACTGGTATAAACAGCTGCTGCATAACCGGATGATAATGAACGCCTTGTCCACAACGCTGAAAGTATCGGTGCTCGCGGCAGTAATTGCCACAGTTGCCGGAACATTCGCGGCTGTAGGATTGCACAGTATGCGCAAGCGTACACGCGGAACTCTGTTGTCGGTGAATCAAGTTCCCGTAATCAACGCGGACATAATAACCGGAGTCTCAATGATGCTGTTATTTGTCTCCGTGCGATTATTTCTCGGGAAATTTAACGTAAATTTTGAGCTTGGATTCGCAACGCTTCTTATCGCGCATCTGACATTCAATATACCGTATGTGATACTTTCGGTAATGCCGAAACTCTATCAGCTTGATAACAGTCTCTCCGACGCGGCGATGGACTTGGGCGCAAACTGGATAACGGCGTTCCGCAAGGTGATAATTCCGGAGATACGTCCCGGAATCGTCAACGGTATGCTTATCGCGTTTACGATGTCGATAGACGACTTTGTTATAAGCTACTTTACGGCAGGTTCGCACGTTCAGACATTATCAATGACGATTTACAGCATGACACGCAGGCGTATCAGTCCGGAAATCAACGCGTTATCTACACTTTTGTTCGGTACGGTGCTGGTTTTGCTGGCGGTAGTAAATCTGCGTCAGCGCCGGGCAGCGGCAAAATTAGAAAAGTCAGAAAAGCCGGATTAGTCGGCAGTTCAATAGTCGTGAGTAGACAGTGGACGAGGGTAACGGCGGGCGAGCAATGCTCGCTACGAAAAACGAGACAGTCAGCAGTCGAGAGTGGACGATGGAAACGAGTAGCGTTAATCATTAAATATTAGCCACTAATCATTACACCTGTATTATAGCACAAAGTTTCTGATTTGTCAAGAG
>JAITQY010000048.1 GCA_031288675.1 Oscillospiraceae bacterium
AAACGTTTGCGCTGTATGTAAACGCGCTGCTCTGCGGTAAGAATGCGCTGAGTTTGATTACTGTATCCAATCACCGCCTCACCAACGAAGACGACGAAAATGAGGCGCGTGAAACGGGATACACAAATATGATAAAAATCGCATTGGGAACATTATAACAGTAATATAACCAAAAAAAACGGGGATATATCCCCGTTTTTTTGTTTGTGTATATTATTCCGCGTCACCGGAAGCTTTTGCTTCCTCAATAATTTTCTGCTGAATGTTGCCCGGAGTATCCTCATAGCGCGCAAAGTCAAGGGTAAATCCGCCGCGTCCCTGCGTCATTGAACGCAAATCAATTGCGTAGCTGGACATCTCCGCCATAGGAACCTCCGCGTCAATTTCCTGCTTTCCTCCGCCGAGAGGATTCATTCCGAGTACTCTGCCGCGTCGCTTATTAAGATCACCGATCACATCTCCCATATATGAATCAGGAACGGTAACTTTAAGTGAGCCTATAGGCTCAAGAATCACAGGATTCGCCTTAGGTACTCCCTCTTTATATGCGATGCTCGCCGCAAGCTTAAACGCCATTTCCGAGCTGTCTACGGGGTGATAACTGCCGTCCACGAGGGTAGCCTTCAAAAACACTACGGGGTATCCTGCGAGTACGCCTTTGAGGGTACTTTCGCGCAATCCTTTTTCAACCGCCGGGAAGAAGTTTTTAGGAACGCTTCCGCCGAACACGGTTTCCTCAAACGTGAGTTCCTCCGTCTCGCCGGGCTCGAAGACGATTTTGACGTCGCCGAACTGACCGTGACCTCCTGACTGCTTTTTATGCCGTCCCTGTATTTGATCGGTCTTTTTGCGGATAGTTTCACGGTAAGGCACCTTAGCCGGGAACAGTTCGGTCTCCACTCCGAATTTATTCTTCAAACGCGACGTGAGGACGTCAAGCTGAATATCGCCCATTCCGGAAATTACCATCTGATGTGTTTCAACGTTATTTACTACTGTGAACGTTAAGTCTTCCTCATTCATACGCGTCAAGCCCTGAGCGATTTTATCCTCCTGCCCTTTCGTCTTAGGCGAAACTGCCATAGAGTATACCGGACGCGGGTATTTAGCCGCCGGATATTCCGCTGTTGATTTCGGGTCGCGGAGCGTATCGTTTGTTTTCGTATCGGTGAGCTTAGACACTGCGCCTATATCGCCGCACTCTATAGATTTAACTTCAAGCGTCTTTTTGCCTTGAGTGGTGTAAATATGTCCGAGTTTTTCCGTAGTTCCGGTGCGCACATTTGTAAGCGTCATATCAGCCGAGATCGTACCGCTCATAACTTTGAAGTATGTAATTTTGCCATACTGGTCACTCGTGGTTTTGAACGCGAACAGTGAGGTCAGCCCCTCGGTGATTTCCGGCGCGGGAAGCAGATTGACAGCCGTATCAAGCAGTCTCATCGTACCCGAGCCTGTAAACGCCGAGCCACAGCAAACCGGCACAATAGAACCGTCCTTTACACCGGCACTCAATCCGGAAAATAATTCCTCCTGTGTAAACGGCTCGCCGGCAAAGTACTTATCCATAAGATCTTCGCTGCTTTCCGCAACACCCTCAGCAAGGAACGTATACATCTCTTCAACCATTGCCTTATGGTCGTCTGGTATCTCTGTCTCGGTAGGCTTGCCGTTAACCGGAATATACGCTTTCTTGGCGGCAATGTCGATTACTCCGGACGGCTTGCCGTCTTTAACTAAAGGAAGAGCAACCGGGCAAACGCCGTGTCCGAACTTCTCGCGCAGTTCGTTATAAATCGTGTTGAAATCCGCATTCTCTTCGTCAAGCTTAGATATGTAGAACATTCTTGCCTTGCCGAGTTCCGCAAGCCGTTCCCACGCTTTTTCTGTTCCTACAGAAATACCGCCCTTAGCCGTCTGCACAATAATACCTGCATCGCAAACACTAAGTGATTGCAGTACCTCACCGGCAAAATCAAAGAAACCCGGAGTGTCAATAAAATTGAGCTTAACTCCATTGTGCGTAGTGTGAACCAATGATGCCGAGATAGAAATTCCGCGCTTGATTTCCTCCGCGTCAAAGTCTGCCACCGTGTTTCCGTCCGCGACTTTTCCAAGCCGGTCTGTTTGCCCCGTCAAGTGCAGAATGCTCTCGACGAGGCTTGTCTTGCCTGACCCGTTATGTCCAAGTAAGGCAATGTTACGAATTTTGGCTGCCATAGTACTCTTCCTTTCGTTTATTTTTCACATGCTCACAGTATACACCACAGGATCACAAAACGCAAGCATTTTTTCAAATTCTCTTAAAATAATACTAAGTCGTATAGCGATCACAGTCACAAATCGTATACCGCTTACATATAATATCTGTGATTTATTTATAAGGAGGCATATTATGGTTACTATTAGTTTATGTATGATCGTCAGGAACGAAGAGGAAGTTCTTGCGCGGTGTCTCGAAAGCGTTAAGGACGCGGCAGACGAGATAATTATAGTTGACACAGGTTCAAGCGACCGCACTAAGGAAATTGCGTCAAAATATACTGACAAAATATTTGATTTTGAATGGATAGATGATTTTTCAGCAGCAAGAAACTTCGCTTATGAAAAGGCTGGTATGGACTATCAAATGTGGTTGGACGCAGATGATGTACTTCCATCCGATTCGCTTCAAAAACTAATTGCGCTGAAAAAGTCACTTGCTTCCGATATAGATATAGTTACTATGAAATACATAACCCATTTTGACGCTAATGAAAATCCTATCCTTGTCTCAACCCGCGAGAGGCTTACAAGACGTGCAAAAAATTATAAATGGCAGGAACCGGTTCACGAATGTATTCCGTTGATAGGCAATGTGTTTAACAGCGATATTGTTATTCACCACAGGCAGGTGTATCAAGAGACGCGCTCCGACCGAAACATCAATATCTACACCGCTTTAGAAGCAAGCGGCAAGCAGCTTTCTCCGCGTCAGCAGTATTACTTTGCCCGCGAATTAAAAGATCACGGTCACTGGGCTAAAGCCGTATATTATTTCGAGAAATTTATCTATTCGGAGAAAGGCTGGATAGAGGATAATATAGCCTCCTGTTTTAATCTTGCGGCGTGTTATAACGCTTTAGGCGATACATCCAAAATATTGCCGGTACTTTTCCAAAGTTTCAATTATGACGCTCCGCGTGCCGAAATACTATGCGAGATAGGATATTATTACAAGAGGCTTAAAGATTATAAAACAGCGCTTAAATGGTTCCGAATTGCGGCAGGATTAGGCGAGACCGACTCCTTAGGTTTTGTGCTGCAGAGCTATCACGGCTATATTCCAAATATAGAAAGCTGTGTTTGCTGCAGCGAGATGGGAGATTATGAGAGCGCAAAGATTTATAACGAAAAAGCTTCCGAATATAAACCCGACTCGGAAGCCGTATCAATAAACCGAAGATTTCTGCTTACAAAATAATCATCAAACCGGGTTATTTTCTTACGGCGATAGCCTATTCGCTCATCTTACCGATTACCTTTTGAAAGTACTCCGGCAGCTCCGTTTCAAAACTCATCGCGTTCCCTGTAGCCGGATGCACAAACGTGATTGCTCTTGCGTGCAGACATTGACCGTCTAACCCGAACCTGTTCTTGGCGCTCCCGTAAAGCGGGTCGCCGAGTACCGGATGTCCCATAGCGGCAAGGTGAACGCGTATCTGGTGCGTGCGTCCGGTCTCAAGCTTACACCGCAGCCTGGAGTACCCGCGATAACGCTCTAATGTTTCCCAGTGAGTGACTGCCGGTTTCCCTCCCAATTTTATTACAGCCATTTTCTCACGGTCGCGCGGATTGCGCCCGACCGGCATATCTATTACTCCGCTGTCATTTTTGAACGCGCCGATTATTATCGTTTCATATATTCGTGACAGCGATCTGTCTGCAAGCTGAGCTGACAGTTCCCGAAGCGCCCGTTCAGTCTTTGCTGCAACTAACAGCCCGGATGTATCCTTATCTATGCGGTGTACTATTCCCGGCCGAACAGCTGCCGCCCCCTCATCTGCTGCCGGAAGTTTACCGTAACGGTACAGAAGCGCGTTTACCAGCGTACCGGAATAATGTCCCGGAGCGGGATGAACCACCATTCCCTTAGGTTTGTTTAATACTAATAATTCCTCATCCTCGTAAACTATATCAAGAGGAATATCCTCCGCCAGTAAAGCGCTTGGCTCAGCGTCAGGCATTTCAAACTCAAACTCTTCTCCGGTCTTAACGCGGCGGCTTTTTGCCAAGCCGAGCGCCGCCGTAACGCGCTCCGCCGCAGACCGGCTTCCCGTATACGCCGCAAGAAAAGCGTCTAACCGCTTCCCTGCCTCCAGTTCGCTAACTGTTATTTTCATCTTGCCTTTTAGTCTGTTTAGCGCGTTCATCTCGGATTACAAACACCGCTAACATAATTGCGCCGA
>JAITQY010000110.1 GCA_031288675.1 Oscillospiraceae bacterium
GGTCGTTAATATGCTCGGCGCTATGCCTGCAAAAAGCGGACCGGTGGGTTTTATCCTCTTCATTATCATCTTCGCGTTCGGACATGCTTTTAATATAGGGCTTAATGTTATCGGTACATTTATTCACGCGGCAAGACTTCAATATTTGGAGTTTTACGGCAAATTCTTTGAAGAGGGCGGAAAGCCGTTCAAACCGTTATCTATTAAAACTAAATACGTAGATATACAATAACTCAACAAGGAGGAAACAGAGAATGGAAGCTTTTTTAACTGGTTTCGGAGGTGCGGGTCTCGCGTTTTTGGGGGCTGGTCTTACGGCTTTACTGTGTTGTATCGGTTCAGCGAAAGGTACGGGTATAGTCGGTGAGGCTGTTGCGGGATTACTGTCAGAAGACCCGTCTGCTTCCGGCAAATGTACTCTCTATCAGGTAATGCCGGGAACGCAGGGACTGTACGGAATAGTTATCTTCTTCATTACGCTGATTCAAATGGGAGTATTCGGAGGAAACGCCGATTTAACCGCCATTACCGTTACCAAGGGACTTAGCTATTTCGCGGCGTGTCTGCCGATGATGTTCGGCGGATTCCTGTCGGCTATCTATCAGGGACGCGTTGCGGCGGGATGTATTAATCTGGTCGCGAAACAGCCGGATAACAGTTCCAGAGGTATGATGCACGTAGTTATCGTAGAGTTTTACGCGATACTTCCGCTGCTTGCGTCGATTCTCGTGCTTATCAACCTTTGATTGGGATTGCTTTGCAATGAAGGGAATTGAAAAAATTACCGCTAAAATAATCGAAGAGGCAAACGAAGCCGCCGCCGCTAAAATAAAAGACGCGGAAAGCGAAGCGGCCGCGATTGCGGAGAGCTATGCCGCTATCGCTGAAGCCGAAACCGATAAGATACTTGACGCCGGCAAGACGGAAGCGTCGCGCCTTACGGAGCGTTTGGCGGCTGCCGCGCAGACGGAATCCAAGAAAGCCGTTCTTGCCGAAAAGCAGACGCTTATCAGGGAAGCTTTCTCTATTGCTGAGGCGGAGCTGAGCAAGCTTCCGGACAGCGATAAGCTGAATGTCACGCGGGTGATGCCGGACGGTTCCGTTCAGCACAAGCGCGACACAGAAGCGGTACTGGCTCAGCGTCAGGCGGAGCTTACTCCGCGTGTTGCGGAGATACTCTTCGCGGAGGAAACCTAATGCCGGGTTACATTGTAATGACTTCCAAAAGAGCCAAACCGCCGAAGGATACAGACTATCTGTTCCTGTCTGCGTATGTCCGGGCAAAGGAGACAAGGCTTATTGGGCGTTCCGCTTTGGAGCGTATGCTTGACGCTCGCGGCTCGGACGGAGCTGCGCGGATAATTGAGGAAGTGTGGGGCGTAAAAATCGGCTCCGACACATTGAACGCAAACGAATTAGAAACGATTCTTTCGGCTCACCGCCGCGCAATTTTGGCGGATATGTTAAAGTTATCCCCAAATAAGAAAATTGTAGAATTTTTCTGCCTGAAATACGATTATCACAACGCTAAAACTTTGGTCAAAGCGCGCGCGGCGGACGTACAGGGCGAACACCTTCTTCAAGACTGCGGACGGGTTGATTTAGCAAAGCTGAAAACGGCGTTTCTGCTTGGGGATTTCCGTTCTCTGCCCCTAACGCTTGCCAATGCTGTCACGGAGGCGTCTGAAGTCCTTGCGCAAAGCGGAGAGCCGGGACTGGCGGATTTTATACTTGATAAAGCATACTTTGCCGAGCTTGCGGAATATGCCGCCGCAACAAGAAGCGAGTTTTTAATTAACTATATGCGCCTTGTTATAGACACGGCAAACCTCCGCGCGGTTGTCAGGGCTATACGCGGCGGAGCGGATTATACTCCGGCGCTTGCGGACGGCGGCAGCGTTGAGGTTCGCCGCATACTTGCGGCTAAGCGCGGCGATACCGCCGGAATTACGGCTATGTACAGGAATACAGAGCTTGCTCCGGTATTAGACGCTGCCGTTACTGCCGCTTCAGAGGGCTCTTTGACGGAGTTTGAGCGTTTATGCGACAATGTGCTTGTGCGTTATCTGTCACAGGCAAGACGTACAGGATTCAGCGAGAAGCCGCTTATAGCGTATCTTGGCGCGGTGGAGAGCGAGATTTCCGCCGTAAGGACGGTTATGACCGGACAGTTGGCGGGGATTCCGGCTGACACGATCCGGACGCGGCTTAGGGAGGCTTACAGAGAATGAGCGAGAACTATAAAATTGCCGTGATAGGCGATAAAGACAGCGTAACCGCGTTTAAGGTATTGGGGCTAAGCGCGTTCGCTTGTGAAGATGCGGCGGAAGCTAAACAGCTCTTACGGGGGCTGAAGCGCGGAGACAAAGGCAGTTATGCTGTGATTTACATTACCGAGCAGCTTGCGGCGGAATTACCTGATGAAGTCGCCGCGTTTCGCGAAATCGCCGTACCGGCGCTGATACTTATACCGTCGAAAGGCGGCTCGCTGGGGTTAGGATTGGATACGCTTATGGCGGCGGCGGAACGCGCCGCAGGCACAAAACTATTTTAGTAATCAGATATTTGCGTACGAAAATACATTTAGGCTGTTTAACTCGTCGATTGGGGAGGAATAGGAAAATTGGGCAAGATAATTAAGGTATCAGGACCGCTTGTAGTTGCGGAAGGTCTTGCGGACGCGGGAATGGCGGACGTCGTTTTGGTCGGCGCGCAAAAGCTTCGCGGCGAGATACTGACGATGACTGGCGACCGCGCGAGTATTCAGGTATATGAAGAGACGGCTGGACTTGGTCCGGGCGCGGAAGTCGTAACTACCGGTTCGCCGCTGTCGGTAGAACTCGGTCCGGGACTGCTTGACAATATTTATGACGGCATTCAGCGCCCGTTAGAGGAAATACGCGATATTTGCGGAGATACTCTTACGCGCGGAATAGACATTCCCGCGCTGAACAGGCAGAAGCTTTGGGAATTTAAGCCCGTCGCGGAAGTAGGCGCGTCAGTGAGCGGCGGCGATATTATCGGTACGGTGCAGGAGACAAGCGCGATTGAACATCGCATTATGGTTCCGCACGGAGTGACCGGAACTATACAGAGCATTGAGCAGGGTGCGTTCAAAGTTACTGACGTAGTCGCTAAAATTAAATCTGCGGACGGAAAAGTCACTGAGGTTACAATGATGCAGAAATGGGGCGTGCGTAAAGGACGTCCCTATAAGCATAAAAATCTGCCGGAGGTTCCGCTTCAGAGCGGACAGCGCGTAATAGACACGCTGTTCCCCCTTGCAAAGGGAGGTACGGCTGCGGTACCGGGTCCGTTTGGCTCCGGAAAGACGGTCGTTCAGCACGCGCTGGCGAAATGGAGCGACGTGGATGTTGTAGTATATATCGGATGCGGCGAGCGCGGAAACGAGATGACGGACGTTTTGATGGAGTTTCCGGAACTTACCGACCCTAAGACTGGCGAGCCGCTTATGAAGCGCACATGCCTTATAGCTAATACGTCCGATATGCCGGTTGCGGCGCGTGAGGCAAGCATTTACACGGGGATTACGATTGCAGAATATTACCGTGATATGGGATATGACGTTGCGATTATCGCGGACAGTACTTCGCGCTGGGCGGAAGCGCTGCGTGAGATGTCCGGACGATTAGAGGAGATGCCGGGTGAAGAGGGTTATCCGGCATATTTGTCGAGCCGTTTGGCGCAGTTTTATGAGCGCGCGGGTTCTATTGAGTGCGTGTGTTCTGACGATAATCCGCGTTCCGGCAGCCTTACGGCAATCGGAGCGGTATCGCCGCCGGGCGGAGACACGTCGGAGCCGGTCTCACAAGCTACGCTGCGTATAGTTAAGGTGTTCTGGGGCTTGGACGCGTCGCTTGCGCGCGCGCGGCACTTCCCGGCAATCAACTGGCTGAACAGCTACTCGCTGTATCTTGACAATTTGCAGGGCTGGTATGATGAAAATCTCGGCGAGCAGTTCTTGGCAAACCGCGCTAAGACGGTATCCCTGTTACAGGAGGAGAGCAGTTTGCAGGAGATCGTGAAGCTTGTCGGGCAAGATTCTCTTTCTCCGGAGGACAGATTGACGCTTGAAACGGCAAAGATGATACGCGAGGACTATTTGCAGCAGAACGCGTTCGTAGATATTGACAGCTTTTCAAGCTATGACCGTCAGGCGAAAATGCTTGCGATGATACTGCAATTCGATCAGCTTGCGCGGACTGCGCTCGGCGCCGGTACGGATATGAAGAAGATTCTTGCCGTCAGCAGCAAAGCGCGTATAGCGCGTGCCAAGACGGTTGAGGAAGACTGCTATCAGGATGAATACGCCGGCATTGCGGCGAATATAACGGCGGAACTAAAAGCTCTTGCTGCGGGAGGTGACGCGGAATGATTAAAGAATATCAGACAATACGTGAGGTTTCGGGACCCTTGATGATAGTCAAGGGCGTGGATAACGTAACATACGACGAGCTTGCGGAAATCGAGCTTTCAAACGGTGAACACCGCCGCTGTAAGGTGCTTGAGGTCAACGGAAGCGACGCGGTGGTTCAGCTGTTTGAATCCAGCGCGGGCATTAATCTTGCGGAAAGCAAGGTTCGGTTTCTCGGACACGGGATGAGACTTGGTGTAAGCGAGGATATGTTAGGGCGCGTATTTGACGGTATGGGACGACCGATAGACGGAGGTCCGGAAATCCTTGCCGAAAAATATATAGACGTTAACGGACTGCCGATGAACCCTGCGGCGCGTAACTATCCGTCCGAATTTATTCAAACCGGAGTTTCGGCGATAGACGGACTTAATACGCTTGTGCGCGGACAGAAGCTGCCGATATTCAGCGGGTCGGGTCTTCCGCACGCTCAGCTTGCGGCGCAAATCGCGCGTCAGGCTAAGGTACGCGGAACGGATAGCAGCTTTGCCGTTTGCTTCGCGGCGGTAGGAATCACCTTTGAGGAGTCTGAATACTTCGTGCGGGAGTTTAAGCGTACAGGCGCAATCGACCGTACAGTGCTGTTTACGAACCTTGCTAACGATCCCGCGGTAGAGCGCATAGCGACTCCGCGTATGTGCCTTACGGCGGCTGAGTATTTGGCGTTTGAGAAAAATATGCACGTTCTTGTAATCATTACGGACATTACGAACTACGCCGAAGCGCTGCGTGAGGTATCGGCGGCGCGTAAGGAGGTACCCGGACGGCGCGGTTATCCCGGGTATCTGTATACTGACCTTGCGACGATGTACGAGCGCGCTGGACGGCGCAGGGGTTCGGAGGGTTCGATTACAATGATTCCGATTTTGACAATGCCGGAGGACGACCTTACGCACCCGATCCCGGACTTAACCGGATACATTACAGAGGGTCAGATTATTCTCTCACGCGAGCTTTATCTGAAGAATGTAATGCCGCCGGTGGACGTTTCAAGCTCGCTGTCACGCCTGAAAGACAAGGGAATCGGAGAGGGCAAGACCCGTGAAGACCACAGCGGCACGATGAATCAGCTGTTCGCGGCGTACAGTGCGGGCAAAGACGCGCGCGAGCTTGCGACTATACTCGGCGAGAGCGCGTTGTCGGACGTTGACAAGCTGTACGCGAAGTTCGCGGAGCAGTTCGAGGACGCTTACGTCGGGCAGGGATTTGATAGTGACCGCAGCATTGAAGAGACACTTGACATCGGCTGGAAGCTGCTTTCTATCCTGCCGGTTACGGAGCTTAAACGTATAAAGACGGAGCATATTGACAAATATCTTCCGAAAGCGGAGTGATTATGAATCTTGACCAACTGATTAAATACGCGTTGGAAGAAGACGCAGGTACAGGTGATATAACGACGCTTGCGTGCGTTGCGCCGGATGCGCGGAGTACCGCGCGGCTTGTCGCCAAAGAAAGCGGCGTACTGTGCGGATTAGATGTATTCCGCCGCGTTTATGAGCTTATTGACGCGGATGTTGTTCTTACGGCTTATAAGAGCGACGGCGATACGCTTGAATATGGCGGCGTTATCGCAGCGGTCAGCGGATTAAGCCGCGCTATGCTTACCGGAGAGCGCGTTGCGCTGAATCTGCTTCAGCACCTTAGCGGAGTTGCGACGCGGACGCGGAATTTTCAGGCTCAAATCGGAGAGTATCCGGCTAAAGTCGTGGATACCCGCAAGACGATACCCGGTCTTCGCGCGCTTGACAAGTACGCGGTAAGGGTCGGCGGCGGAGCGAATCACCGCTTTAATCTCGCGGACGGTATTTTAATCAAGGATAATCACATTAAGGCGGCGGGCGGAATTGCAAACGCGGTTAGCCGCGCAAGGGACCTCGCGCCTTTTACGCTTAAAATTGAGGTGGAATGCGAAACGCTTGAAATGGTTGAAGAAGCGCTTGCCGCCGGTGCGGACGTTATTATGCTTGACAATATGCCGGTTGCGATGATGACTGCGGCTGTAAAGAAAATTCGCGGAATCGCGCCGAAAACGGTCATAGAGGCTTCCGGCAATATGGATACAAAAAACCTTGCGGAGGTTGCGGCGTGCGGTGTGGACGTGATTTCGGTCGGCGCGCTTACGCACAGCGTCAAGGCATTGGATATAAGCCTAAAGTTTGATTAAGAGGTAATCTGTAATGGCGTCAACGGCTATAAAACCTACCCGAATGGAGCTGAACCGTCTTAGAGCAAGGCTCAAGACGGCAGCGCGCGGACATAAGCTTCTTAAAGATAAGCGCGACGAGCTTATGCGCCAGTTTATGCTTATCGTCAAGCAAAACAAAGAACTGCGCGAGCTTGTAGAGATTAAGCTGTCCAACGCGCAGGGCGCTCTTAGCGTTGCGGCGGCGATTATGTCTCCGGAGGCTTTGGAGCAGGCGTTGCTGTATCCTAACCGGCGCGTGGAAGTCGGAATAAGCTACCGTAACCTGATGGGCGTCAATGTGCCGGAATATGATTTCCGCACGCAGGGAGACAGCAGCGCGCTTCCATACGGATATGCAATGACGTCGGGAGAACTTGACGACGCGATTTCTAATTTGACGGAGACGTTTACCGATATGTTAGAGCTTGCAAGAATAGAGAAAACGGTTCAGTTACTGGCAATTGAAATCGAAAAAACGAGACGCAGGGTCAACGCTTTAGAGTATGTTATGATTCCGGAGTTACAGACAAATATTAAATATATCCGTATGAAGCTTGAAGAAAACGAGCGGGGAAACATTACCCGTCTGATGAAAGTTAAAGACGCGATTCTTCAGGAAGCGCACGATTATGAGGGCTAAAATATGAACGCAAAGTATGAGAAATTACAGCAGGAGCTGCAAAGCTACGGTTCAGTTGCGGTCGCTTTCAGCGGAGGTGTAGACAGTACGCTTTTGCTCTATGCGGCAAAAGATGCGCTCGGAGATAAATGTATTGCAATTACGGCTAAAAGCTGTAGCTTTCCTGAACGTGAGCTTAAAGAGGCAATGGCTTACGCTGAAAAACTTGGCGTTAAGCACGTGACGGTTGACTCTGAGGAACTTGACATAGAGGGATTCTCTTCTAACCCTAAAAACCGCTGTTATTTGTGCAAGAACGAACTGTTTACGAAAATCAAAACCGTTGCGGCGGAACACGGCATCGCAGAAATCGCGGAAGGCTCAAATCTTGACGATAACGGAGATTACCGACCGGGACTTCAGGCAGTCGAGGAACACGGCGTTAAGTCGCCGCTTAGGGCGGTAGGGCTTAGCAAAGCGGAAATTCGGGAAATCAGCAAAGAGCTTGGTTTGCCGACGTGGGATAAGCAGTCGTTTGCGTGCCTTAGCAGCCGCTTTCCGTACGGTACGAATATTACGGCGGAGCGGTTATCGCAAATCGACAGGGCGGAACAGTATTTGCTTGACCTTGGACTGAGGCAGGTACGCGTACGTCACCACGGCAAACTTGCGCGAATCGAAACTGACGAATCCGGGTTCGCTATGCTGATGGCATTATCCGTACGTCAGGAAGTCTATGCCGAGTTTAAGAAAATAGGCTTCATCTATACCGCAATTGATTTGTTAGGGTACCGGACGGGCTCAATGAATGAGGACATAAAATGAAGATTTTATATTTAGATTGTCAAATGGGCGCGGCGGGCGATATGATTACCGCCGCGTTGCTTGATGTACTTAAATCGTCAGAGGAAGCCAAAGCTTTGGTGTATAAAATCGCCGCCGCTATTCCGGGCGCAGAGGTAGAGATAACTGACGAAAAGCGCGGCGGAATCAGCGGCATCCATCTCTCCGTCCGTATAAACGGAGAGGAAGAACACGCTCCGGACGGTGACCATTTCGGACACGGACACGTTCACAATCACGAAGAGGGCGGGCATTCACACGGCGGGTACGGCTTAAAAGAGATTGAGGAAATAATCGGGGGACTTCCGGTCTCTGCCGCCGTAAAAGCGAAAGCAAAGGACGTATATCAGCTTATTGCCGGAGCTGAAAGTGAAGTTCACGGCGAGCCTGTAGAGACGATACACTTTCACGAACTCGGCGCGCTTGACGCGGTGTTTGACGTTACTGCGGCGTGCGCAATGTTTGAGCTTATCAATGCGGATCAAATCTGCTGCGGCACGGTAAATGTCGGCGGCGGAGTGGTACGCACGGCGCACGGCGTTATGAGCGTTCCGACCCCGGCAAGTGAACTTCTTCTAAGCGGTATCTTAACGCGCGGCGACGCGGGAATTAAGACGGAATTATGCACTCCCACCGGCGCTGCGCTGCTGAAAACATTCGCAAAATACGTGCCGGAGCGTCCGGCGATGACAGCGGACAGCGTTGGATTCGGACTTGGCACAAAGGATTTCCCTAACCGTTCAAATGCCGTTAAAGCGGTACTCGGTACGGCTGAAGACAGCGCAGGCGTAGTTCCGAATGATGAAATCGCGGAGTTATCGTGTAACATTGACGATATGACCGGCGAGCAGCTCGGCTACGCGGCGGAACGGTTACGCGGCAGGGGCGCGCTCGACGTAGCGCTTATTCCGGCGACGGGCAAGAAGAACCGCCCGATGATAATTCTCAAAGTTATGTGTAAAGCGTCCGCGGAGAGCGAATTCGCGCAGCTGATACTTAAAGAAACTTCGACGTTCGGCGTCCGTGCGGCAAGTTTCAGAAGGTATACCTTAGAAAGGGAATTTACAACCGGCAAAGACGGAGTGGTTATTAAGCGCGGCTGGGGCTACGGAATTGAGAAATCTAAACAGGAGTTCGATACTATCACGCGCTCTGAGTTGTAGAAATCAATCCAAAAATTGCTTGACAACAATGGGAACTTATGATAAGCTTCAGTTAACATTTTGTTAAATTAAACGGAGGTATACTATGAAAAAGTTACTTGCGATTCTGCTTATTCTCGCAATGACGTTTGTAATGTTTGCCGCGTGCGGTTCGTCCGCTAAAGATGAGCCGGCAAGTGAAACTACAGAAGGCAAAGATAAAATCGTTATCGGCGGTGTACGCAGTCAGAGCGGAGTATTTGCGGTGTTCGACCAGACAGCTTACGGACCGATGTACCGTATGTGGGCTGACGAACTTAACAAAGACGGCGGTATCTATGTCGAGGAATACGGCAAGAAACTTCCGGTTGAACTGCTTATCTATGACGACAAATCCGATCTCAGTACGATGACGCGCCTGTATGAGCGGCTGATTTTAGAAGACAAGGTTGATTTGCTTCTGCCGCCTGTAAGTACGGCGTTCCTGTATGCGGCGGTTCCGATTGCTCAAAAGTATGGGTATCTGATGATTGGCGCGGAGGGCGGCAGCGCCTCTCTGAAAGAGTACATTGACACTAATCCGGGATTTTTTACGACGCTTAACTTTACCGATACTCAGATTCCCGCGCTTGTGGAAGTTCTTCAGGAGAACGATATTACATCTTCTTACATAGTATATATTGAAGACTTGCACGGCACGGAATACTTCACGGCGGCACAGGAGGCGTTCGGCGAAGCCGGAATTGAAATCAAGGGGAGCAAGAGCGTTCCGCCGGATATTCAAGATATGACGCCGATTATCAACGACGCTAAGGCGACCGGCGCGCAGGCTTTCCTTGTATTCGCGTATCCGGATCAGGGGTTCCTCGCTGTCGGACAGTCTCAGGCGATGGCATATAATCCAGACGTGTTCCTTATCGGACCTGGCGGAAACGCCGATTACGCGGTTCCCGCTCTCGGCGGACCGGAAGCGGTTGAGGGCTTAATGGCTTGGGGCGGATGGAACGAGAAATCCAGCGATAAGCTCCATGATTTCGGAGCGCATCTGCGTGAGTACTTTGCGGACGACGCGACGTTCTCCGTTGACTGGTGGGGTCACGCGCCGTACTATGTCGCGCTGGAGGTTACTCAGCAGGCGATTGAAAAAACGGGTACGCTTGATAACGCTAAGCTAATAGAGTATATTCGCGATAATCACTTTGACACGATACTCGGCGACACATACTTCGTGAACAATATGCTCGCGGCGGAGTGCTATGCCGGTAATGTAGGACAGTGGCAGGGCGGTGCGTATGAGGTCATTGACGTTGGCGGTAACAGGACGGCTGACCCGATTGTTCCTAAGCCTGCTTGGCCGGCTCAATAACGTAAATACATCACAGGGTAGGGGCGATTAATTCGCCCCTACAATTGCAGAATAAGTTGTTTTCATATAATAAACGGAGGTAAATGAACTTTGACTACCTTCCTGAATATACTCATCGGCGGCTTGATAATGGGCGGAATATACGCGATAATCTCTATGGGGCTTAGCATGCAGTACGGTGTAGCGCGCATACTGAACGTCTCGCACGGGGAATTTATTATGGTCGGCGCGTTTCTAACGCTGACGCTGAGTAAAGCAGGCGTTAATCCGTTGCTGTCGCTTGCCCTTACGGCTCCGCCGCTGTTTTTGATAGGGTTCTTACTGCACAGGACGGCATATAAGCGTCTGACGACGGTAACCGGAGGCGGCGGAGCGTTTGAGGGCAACGCGATGCTTATCTCATTCGGAATTATGTTCGTTATCCAGAATATTGCGCTGATGATTTGGGGCAGCAGTCCTCAGGGTTATCAGTTTCTCGTACAGAGCGTAAAAATCGGAGGAAGCGTATTCGCGCTCAACCGTATCGTCGTGATGGTGATAGCGGTAGCGGTAAGCATCGGTTTTTACCTGTTTCTCAGCCGGTCAAGAATAGGCAAGTCTATCCGCGCGGCGGCGCAAGACCCCGTCGCGGCGGCTCTTATGGGCGTAAAAATCAATCGCGTAATGGCGCTATGCTTTGCTATAGGGGCGTTGCTTGCCGGACTTGCCGGAGTACTGCTTAGTATGATAAATCAAATCAATACTACTATGGGAATGAGCTACACCGTAATTGCGATAATCGTAGTAGTACTCGGCGGATTGGGAAGCATCCCGGGAAGTTTAATGGGCGGGTTTATACTTGGACTGGTCGGAAGCGCGGTAGGATATTTTGAGCCAAGCCTGCAGCTTGTGGCGTATTACTTAATTATTTTGGTATTGCTTCTTGTAAGACCAAAAGGACTGTTGGGGAGGTAGAACGATGTCAAGCTATACGATAATTCTTTTCAGCAGTATAATAATGTATATTATCCTTGCGCTCAGCTGGAATATGTTCTCGGCGCCTACGGGATATATCTCGCTTGCCACGGCGGCATTCTTCGGCGCGGGAATCTACACTACCGCGTTCCTCGGCGAATTGCTTCCGCTTCCTTTGCTTATGCTGGCAGGCGGTATTATAAGTTGTATGCTGGCAGTGATAGTGGGCGCGGTCACGCTTCGCTTGCGCGGCGTATACTTCACTATTTTCACATTCGGCTTAGTTGAGCTTCTGCGAAGCCTTGTACTTTGGGCAGAAATCAAATTTACTCACGTGCGCGGACGCTTTGTAGTGTCGGCAGACCATATGACCGTATTTTGGTGTATGGCAGTTCTGCTTATTCTGCTCATTGCGGCAATCGTGCTGATACGGCGCTCACGGCTCGGTAAATCTTTGGAGGCAATCGGCGAATCGGAAGATGCGGCGGCGCACATCGGCGTAAACACTACGGCGGTAAAGGTCGCGATGTTCGCAATAAGCGCGTTTGCTGTCGGCGCGGCAGGCGCCGCGATGGCAACACGGTGGAGCTACGTTGACCCGGGTATCGCGTTCAACAGTATGTACAGCTTTATGCCGGTGCTGATGGCTATATTCGGCGGAACGCGCAGTACGGTCGGACCAATCGCCGGCGCGATAGTCTTTGCGTATCTTGAGGAAACGCTGATTACAAAATTCCCGTCGCTGTATATGATAATTTTCGGGCTGATAATGGTCGGCGCTATATTGTTTCTGCCGAACGGAATCATCGGGCTGATAAAGCCGCCTGTTATGAAACTGATTGCAAAACTTCCTAAAAGGAGGGTACGGCAATGAGCGGAAAAATAATTCTTGAAGGCAAAGACCTTGTTAAGTCGTTCGGAGGTCGGCACGCGGTTGATCACGTAGATTTTCATCTGAATGACGGGGAGATACTCGGGCTTATCGGTCCTAACGGAGCGGGTAAAACCACGCTGTTCAACCTAATTTCCGGCGCGCTGACTATCGACAGCGGACTGATTACGCTGTTCGGGCAAAAAATCAGCGGCAAAAAGCCGTATACGATTTGCCGTATGGGAATTGCGCGTACATTTCAAGCGGCGAAAAATTTCCCGGGAATGAGCGTTTATGAGAACCTTTTGATTAGCGCCCAGTTCGGGCAGAAAAACGTGGGTGCTTCCGCCGCGAAAACTATAACGGACGAAATAATCGAATTCACAGCGCTTGAAAGCTTCATCGGCAAAAATATCAAAGATATGCCGCTTGCCGGACAAAAACGGTTAGAGGTCGCGCGGGCTCTTGCCACTAAGCCGAAAATCCTTTTGATTGACGAGGTTATGGCGGGGCTGAACCCCTCTGAGGTGGATGAAGCCATCGGATTAGTGCGTAAAATCAATGACAGCGGAATTACGGTCATTATGATTGAACACGTGATGAAAGCGATTATGAGTGTTTGCGGGCGAATAATGGTGCTTCATCACGGACAGAACCTTGCGGAGGGAACGCCGGAAGAAGTATCGTCCAATGCCGGCGTTATTGAAGTATATTTAGGAGGCTGACTATGCTTGAAATTAAAAATCTTAACGTATATTATGGAAATGTTCAAGCGTTATGGGACGTCAGCCTGAATGTCGGCAAGGGCGAGATAGTCGCTCTGCTCGGCGCGAACGGAGCCGGTAAAACAACGCTTCTTAACGCAATCACCGGTATCGTACCGGTTAAAAACGGAAGCGCGGTATTTGACGGCAGCGACCTTAACGGAATCTCTAACAGCGACATTATGGAGCGCGGAATCGCGTTCCTGCCGGAAGGCGGAAAGCTCTTCCCCGATATGACCATTCAGGAAAATCTTGAGATGGGCGTATATCCGCGCAAACTTTGGAAAACCCGCGCGTCAAATATCGAACGCGTTTTTGAAATGTTCCCGAAACTGCGCGAACGCAGAAAACAGCTTGCGCGCACCATGTCCGGCGGCGAGCAGCAGATGCTCGC
>JAITQY010000124.1 GCA_031288675.1 Oscillospiraceae bacterium
GTAACGCTGGCGCGCTATCAGCTATACCGTACGGGAATAAGGTGACCGAAGCCGATACAAATGCCGCAGGCTCGGAACAGGGATGGTACCGGTATTTCCCTTACTCCATTGACCGCACGGTCGGACTGAATTCTATTGCTAAAGTATCTCAAGACGACAGCAGCTACACTCAGACTAAAACGATAGATAACTCCTCATCTCCGGTAAACGTTTATCTGCGTATGAGCGTTGAAAACCCGTTGTCAGAGAATTACGGTACGCTAAGCAAGATTCGTTTAATAGATATGCTGCCGTACTCCGGCGATACGATGGCGATTAGCAACAGCCCGAAAAATTCGACCGGTTCGCTAACCGGTTATGAGGTGTACAGCGTCAAGGTAAACGATGCTGAGATACTGTTCGCTGACCTTGCGGCTGCCGGAATACAGTTGTACTATTCCGACGCTGCGAACTTTATGACTAACCGTCAGGAGCTTCGCAATGTTACCGTCTCTGCCGCGGGTCATTGGACTCCGCTGGCAAGCGCGAATGGTATCCCGGATACCGCAAAAGCCGTTATGGCAGAAAAAGACAACTTTGTTTCCGGAGATACTTTGGAGATTATACTTAAAGCCACAGCGCCCGCAAGCAGCGATACAAACAAGTACTGGCATAGCATTGCCGCAGGCGGACGATACGGCGCGAACAATATCGTTCCCGGCGAGCCGACCAAATCCGGCTTCACAGGGCTCGGCGGCAATCCAGTGACTGTCAGCGGACGCGTCTGGAACGATACCAATCAAGACGGAGTTCAAGACGTCGGTGAAACCGGTTATCAGGGATTGATTATGACTGATCAGGGCAATGAAGCGGACGTTACGGAAACCGGCTCCAACGGCGAATATTCATTCACCGACGATTTTGACGCGAGTTCATCTTGGCATATTCAATTTACTCTGCCGGATGACTACGCGCTTACGCAGTATCACGCTCCGGCGGCTACCGCGTCAACAAACAGTGATTATAGCTTATATCAGGGAACTCCGACAGTATTCTATTCTTTCGGAGCGGTAACAGAGGATAAAATTAATCTTGACGCAGGTATTTACAACACTGCTGTCGATTATTATACTGTTACGTATCACGTGAACACTCCGTCTGGAGCGACTGGCGGTTCGGTTCCGAGCGCGATAACGGGTATTGAAAGCGGAGATTCCGCACAACTCAGCGCGGCTACTGCGGTTCCAACGCGCACGGACGGCAGCGGAACTTACAGCTTCAAGGGCTGGAGTACGACTGTAAACCCGGCGCTTGACGCAACGATAGATTACGCAGGCACGGGGCAAATAGCTTCCGTAACAGATGATGTTAATCTGTATGCGGTATGGGTATTTACGGCAACATACTGGAATCTCGCCTACGATGTAAACTTACCAGCCGGAGCGGAACAACCATCGACCGCGATAACGCTTCCGGCGGCGCAGAGCAATATTCCGACGGGTACCGCATCGACAGCAACAGGCAGTCCGACGGGCGTACCTGTCCGCACGGACGTCACAGGTTTTTACACGTTCAACGGATGGAAGACGTCAGCAAGCGGAGGAGATTCATACACTGCCGCGCAGACTGTACCCGCGCAGAGTGCCGGAACGACAATTACGCTTTACGCCCAGTGGACGTTTACGGGCAGCACCTACACGGTAACCTACCACGCGAACACTCCGTCCGGAGCGGAACCCGGCACGGTGCCCGATGCGCTCACAAACATCCCTGCGGGCAGTTCCGCACAGTTAAGCCCGGCGATAACTGTTCCAACGAAATCCGGCGGCAAGTATGAATTCAAGGGCTGGAGCCTTACGCCTGATCCGGAGCTTGACGCAGACATTGACTTCGCCGGTAATGCGGTGATTGACCCTGTGGGGCGGAACTATGACCTATATGCCGTCTGGACTTGGAAGAAGAACCCGGCCGGCGCAGAAACCAACAGCAAAGATGACGATACTAAACCTTCTCCAACGCCGGTCGGAGCAATATTCTCTGACGAACACTATGCTTACGTAGTGGGATACCCCGACGGCGAGGTCAAGCCGCAGAACAACATCACTCGCGCGGAGGTCACTACGGTATTCTTCAGACTGCTGACAGAACAGAACCGAAGTTCTAACTGGAGGGAAACCAATACTTACAGTGATGTAAACGCGAACGATTGGTTTAATAACGCTGTATCTGTGATGAGCGGCATGAAAGTTGTAAACGGCTACCCGGACGGTTCGTTCAACCCTAACGCTAATATTAGCAGGGCGGAGGTCGCGGTAATCGCCGCGCGCTTTGCGCGGCAATTGGGAACCGGCAAAACCAACACAACGGCTTTCAGCGATATTGACGGTCACTGGGCGAAAAACGATATATTATTTGCCGCTTCAGTCGGCTGGATCAACGGCTATCCGGACGGTACTTTTGAGCCGGATCAGCCGCTTACCCGCGCGGAGTTTATGGCGTTAGCCAACAGAATGTTAGAACGCGTTCCGGAGTACGAAGGCGACCTGCTTGACAATATGGTCAAATGGGCGGACAACGCTGACAATACGGCGTGGTATTACCTTGATGTTCAGGAGGCTACTAACTCGCATACTTATACCCGCAAGATAACGCTTGTTCCTAAACTTCTATTCAAATACGAACGCTGGGAACTTATTACGCACCATAAAGATTGGACTTTACTGGAGCGGTAATGCTCCGGCACAAACTCATTGCCGCTCCGCCGAATAATCTTCGGCGGAGCGGCATATTATTCTTCCTGACACGCATAGCATAAAAATTCATAATTTATTTACTTTTACATCTTGACATTTCGTTCGCAATGTGCTATAATATATTTACATAAAAACTTCAAGCCGTATTGGGCTCTTCACGAGAATAACGGTGCAGTTGTTTTGAAAACCCTTGCAATTCGCCAAATTATATGGTAAGATTGACCAAAGCGTACAGGGAGGTTTAACTGATGTCTGAATACAATGTCACTCGGCGCGAAATTTTGCCTGATGTCGAACTTGCGTGTGTCAGTACGGATAAATTCAAGTCAAGCATTGTGGGATTGGTACTTAAAACGCAGCTCTGTAAAGAACACGCGTCCCTCAATGCGCTTATACCGCGCGTTTTACTTAGAGGGTGTTCGCGCAAACCCGAGATGAAAAGCATAACGGCGGAATTGGAAGACCTATATGGTACAAGCCTTCAAAGTGTGGCTATGACCATCGGGGAGGCTCAATGTATTCTGCTGATGATGACTGTTTCTGACGATAAGTTTATACCGGGCGAAACCGGACTTTTTGAACGCGCGGCTGCATTTTTCGGCGAGTTTCTGACTGACCCGGTTTTAGAGAACGGCTTATTCCGCGGGGATTACGTCAATACGGAGCGTGATATCCTCGTTCAGGAGATTTTATCGCAGATGAACGACCGACCAAGTTATGCGCTTAACCGTCTGAAGCAAGAAATGTTTTCTGGCGAGAATTTCGGTGTTGACCCGCTGGGCGATGTAGAGACTGCCTCGTCAATAACGCCGGAGACACTTACCGCGCGCTACCGCGAACTCATTGAAACAAGCGAGATTAAAATTATATACACCGGAAGCGAAAGCGCGGAACGCGTTGAAAAGGCGTTTACATCGGCTTTAGACAAACTTCCGCGCGGAAGAATACTTAAAGCTGTTACGCGTCCTCACACTGATACCGGCTCTGTGCGTAATTTTGAGGAGCAGATTGACGTTACGCAAGGCAATATTGCGATAGGATTCAATCTTGGCGAAATGGCGGAGCGCGACCGCGCCGCTTTGCAGGTTATGGGCATTATATACGGCGGTACGCCTATGTCTAAGCTCTTCAAAACAGTGCGCGAGAAGCTTAGCCTTTGCTACTTCGCTCAGTCTATGACGGTGCAGGAAAA
The DNA here is from genome assembly GCA_031288675.1 of Oscillospiraceae bacterium. GTDB lineage: Bacteria > Bacillota > Clostridia > Oscillospirales > Oscillospiraceae > JAISJH01. The sequence continues at coordinate 3,925 of JAITQY010000124.1, forward strand.
AGGAGTTATGTTTGTGATTTCCGGTATTGATTTTGACAAGCGCGAGACCGCTCAGCGCGAAATCCTTAATCAGTTGGAGCTTATGAAAAAAGGAAAGATTTCTTTTATTGAGATGCTTGTTACTAAAAAAGTACTTGGCGCGGCTTACAGCGCGGTTGCTGACGGACTGGCAATGCTTGCGAGCTGGTACTTGGAGCAGATTCTTACAGACAGGTCGGATAGCCCGGTTGATTTTGTGAAGAAAATCAAAAAGGTGTCAAAAAATGACGTCAGAAAGATGGCTAAGCGCGCTAAACTTGATTCTGTATTCTGGCTCTGCGGAAAGGAGGCGGCGTAAATGGAAAAACGTGAATACACTAATGTCGGTGAAACCGTATATTACGGAAAAACCTCATCCGGACTTCCGGTTTATGTGCTGCGCAAACCCGGTTTCACTAAGGCGTATGCTTATTATGCGGTGAACTACGGCGGTATAGACCGCCGGTTTGATCTCGGCGGCGGTTGGATTGATACTCCTGCCGGCGTAGCGCACTTCCTTGAACACAAGATGTTTGAGATGCCGAATGGCAAAAACGCGCTGCAAACCCTTACAGCTATGGGCGCTCAGCCAAATGCCCATACAAGCTATGATTTTACAGGTTACTTATTTGAGTGCAGCGGCAAATTCTATAACATTCTGACGTCTATGCTTAATTTCGTCGGTACGCCTTTCTTTACTGCGGAATCGGTTGAAAAAGAGCAGGGGATTATCCGTCAGGAGATACTGATGGGCGAAAACGATCCGGATAATGTATTGGACAACAATATTAGACAATGCCTGTTTTCGGCACATCCGCTTAAAGACGATATAGCGGGTACGGTTGACAGCGTTGGTACGATTACTCCGGAGATTCTTTATCAGTGCTACAACGCCTTTTACAATCCGGCGAATATGGTACTTAGCGTAGCGGGAGACGTTGACCCGGAAAAGGTATTCAAAATTGCGGACAAAGCTACCCGAAAATCGTCCGGCGTTGACCCGGTTCGCGGCTATGGGTTGCCGGAGGATATTAACTATGTCACGCGCGAAACAGTTAGAGAGATGACAGTTTCTCCGCCGTTATATTCTATCGGCGCTAAAGCCGCCGTTGAGCGCGATATTCGCGGTAAGGCTTATTATAGGCGCGTCTGCGTTGCTGAAGTCGCTTGCCGGTATCTGCTCAGCAGTGCGCGACCGTTTTATGAGCGTCTGTACAACGACGGCGTTATTATCGGAGGTATTGGTTCGGGAACTAATAGTGTCAGCGGCGCATCGCTACTGACGATTGGAGGCGCGTCAATGGAACCCGGCAAAGTATATGATGAAATCGTTGCGGAATCCGCCAGTATTGCCGTAAACGGGTTAGATGAAGCGGTTTTTAGCCGAATGAAAAAGGCATATCTCGGCGCTGATTTGCGCTCATATGAGGATCTCGGAGGTATGTGCCAGCGGCTTGCGCGCGGACATTTCCGCGATATGGATTACTTTGCGGACGCGCTTGACATTATTTTAGATATTACGCCGGAAGAGGCAAGGCAATTCATCGGCGAAGTACTTACACCGGAACGTATGGCAATTTCTATTGTACGTCCGCCAAACGTTTAATGAAAGCTGTAACACAGCATAACAGGAGATAGTTATGGAACAGATAAACGCAATGAATTTCGGCGTTTTTGCCGGTAAGGGCATGTTTGACGGCGATGAGGCACGAGTCAGCCTAAGACAAATGAAAGAACGCACGAATGCGTCGCATGTAATTTTTACCCCGTCCGGACTGATGGAAACGCCTCAGAGCGAGACCATAGTTTGGCGCGGCGAATGGAATATGCCGGACACAGAACTTTCAGAGTTCATCGCGTTTGCGCAATCGCTGGGACTAAAAGTGATCCTTAAACCAACGCTTAATTGTATGAACGGCACTTGGAGAGCGTTCATCAACTTCTTTGATAATGAGGTTCCTCCGGAGCCTAAGTGGAGCAGCTGGTTCAAATCGCATTTAGAGTTCCACCGCAGCTATGCTAAGCTTGCTAAGGATACGGGATGTGTAATGTATATCACCGGATGTGAGATGGTTATGGCGGAGCGCAAGTCCGACCACTGGCGTGAGCTTGTCGCGGAGTGCCGCGATATTTCCGGGTTACCGGTAAGCTACAATACGGACAAGTATCAGGAAGATAATGTTGATTGGTGGGATGCGGTGGACGTGATTAGTTCAAGCGGATATTACCCGTCCGGCAGCTGGGATACGCAACTTGACCGTATTGAAAAAGTGGTGAAAAGATATGAAAAACCTTTCTTTTTTGCGGAAATAGGGTGTATGAGCGCGACCGGATCATCTGCCGTGCCAAACGACTGGACGGCGGGCGGCGCTCCGAATAATGATGAGCAAGCTATGTGGTACGCCGAGATGTTCGCTAAGACTAAAGCGCGCGATTGGTGTTCCGGCTACGGTTTATGGAGTTGGCAGTCAAATCTGTCTGACCTTGACGAACGCGGCTATTCCTTGTACGGCAAAACTGCGGAGCGCATAGTAAAGGAGAACTTTACCCTATGATAACATCTGTTAATGCTCTGCGGGAGCGCATGCTGCGCGATTTGACGGAAAATATTCTGCCGTTTTGGATGAATACGGCTATAGACAGCGAGAACGGCGGCTGGTATGGCGAGATACTGCGCGACGGTACGGTGATGAAAAACGCTAAGAAAGGGTTGATATTGCACGCGCGGATACTGTGGTCGTTCAGCGCGGCGTACAGGGTTTTGAAACGTCAGGAGTATCTTGAGGCGGCTGAGAGAGCGTTCGCGTATCTTACTGAAAAATTCCTTGACCCGGATGGCGGAGCATACTATATGCTTAACGCTGACAGCTCTGTTGCGGAACGTCAGAAGTTCACATACGCGCAGGGATTTGTGCTTTACGCGTTTTCTGAGTATGCCCGCGCAACGGGCAAAGGGATTGCATATGCGGATAAAATGTTCAGCTACATAGAGCGCAAATGCAGGTTTGAAGACAGATATTACGAGTTTGCTAAGGGGTCGCCGGAGCTTGACAGTGAGTTCGGCAAGATGCTGACGATGAACAACCATCTGCATATCATTGAGCCTATTACTAACTACTTCCGCATTCGCAGAACTCCGGAAGTAGAGGCGTCGCTGCGTAATCTGCTGAAAATTTTTAGCGAGCATATTATTAACGCCGACGCGCCTCATTTTGACCTGTATTTTGACCATAACTGGAAGTCATTTGCGCAGATTAACAGCTACGGTCACGATATAGAGGGAAGCTGGCTGTTGTATGAGACCGCAGAAGTACTCGGCGATGAAGAGCTTTTAATAAAAACGAAAGATATTACCCTTGCAATGGCGGGAGCTGTGATGACGGAGGGGCTTGCTCCGGACACAGGGGCGGTATTTGACGGCGGAGACAGGAACGGGAATATTACCGAGCCTAAACGAGTGTGGTGGGCGCAGGCTGAGGGAATTGTCGGATTCTTTAACGCATACCAAATTTCCGGAGATGAGGCGTATTTACATGCGGCGTTCCGGTGCTGGGATTACATTGAGGAACAAATAATCAATCCAGCCGGAGAGTGGTTCGGGACAGGTAGCGACAGCGAACCGGACGAGAATACTCCGTACCTTGTAAACGCGTGGAAGTGTCCGTATCATAACACGAGAGCCGCTCTTGAAATAGCGGAGAGGGTGGGAGGTGTGTAAAAATCACCGCTGACGCTTGCAGCAGGGATATATTTTTGACAGTGACGTATTCCTATGCTGATAATGCCGAGATGTTTTTGTATGTATTTGTTTCGTTTTGATGCTGCGCTTTTTCATAAGTAACCTCGATTCTAATTAATTATTTTAAAATAATATTTATAAGACAAGAAATTATGTTTGTATAACTTTTATTTGAAAACAATATAACATAAATCTTTTTTATTGTCAAGTATTTTTGGAAAAAATTTCAGAATTTTTTCTTCCTAATAATATTGACTATTACAGAATATTGATTTATAATCTACTTGTTGTCAGCGCAAGCTGTGGATTGAAATGTATATCTTTTTTTTGAGTCGTCAAACGTGAGGTCGCTCTTATCAAAATTATTTTGATAAGAGCGACCTCATATATTATAATTAAAGGAATGAACGCGTTCTAACTGTTTTATTGTGTGCATAGAATTTACCATATTCAAACTGCGGGAGTGGTAAAAACTATGAACCTGACCATAGAGGACCGCGCGCGTGACTGTGCCGTTTACATTATAGAGAATGACGCAACCGTGCGAGCCGCCGCCGCTAAATTCAGCGTAAGCAAAAGCACGGTACATAAGGATATCTCGACCCGTCTGCCTGAGTTCAGTCCGCTGCTGTACCGGCAAGTCAAAGCCGTGTTAGACAAAAACAAGGCGGAGCGGCATATCAGGGGCGGCAACGCTACGCGGAGAAAATACAAAGGGGAATAATGAAAAGCGCTCTCCGGTGAAACCGGAGGGCGCTTTGACTTTGCCAGCGTTATTTTGCCGCTGTGATTGCGTCAAGCAAGTTCATTGCGGAGGACTCAGTGTCAGGAGTGTATGAGAGAATCAAATTTGCCATTTCTCCGTTGATTTTGCGCAGAGCGTAAAACTGTGTCATTAGACTGTCGTTAACGGCGAATATAGCATAAGTCCATTCTTTGCCGGCAATCGTGCGGGTTCCGCGTTCAAGCTCGGCGTAGGTAAGTCCCTGCTCCTCCATAACCGTGAACTGTACCGCCATCATATCCAGCATGCCACTCTCCGTTATACCGCTTGTCAAAAGGTTGGCTGAGAGATTTTGGTATATCAGCATGAGGCTCGGAGTACCGGGATACATCGCCGCCTGAATGATAAAATCGTAGGCGATAGGCTGTGCCGCTGATTCGGAAGTTGAACCGTTATTGCCGGCTTCTTCAGCAACTGCCTCATAGTCTGCGGCGGTAAAGCCCTCCGGGAGAATGATTTGCAGGTTAGACCATTCATTGGTAAAAGTGGTGCGCGATTCGTTCCAAGAGCCGAGATGAATAGTTTCGTCTTCAAAAGAAATGTTGGAATCTTGCACAGGGACTATAGGTACAAATAAATCCAGAAAGCTCATAGCGGAATCTTTTGTTGAGTCGGTGGATGTTAAGATCAGATATGCCATCACTCCGTTGATATTACGCAGAGCCCAGAAGGTATAAGTGTGTTGAGAAGTATTAATATCCTCAACAGAAGCGATAGCGTATGCCCATGTTGCTCCGGCAATAGTACAAGTGCCACGCTCTATTTCGATATGGTGGTTGGAATTAGATATGATTTCGTTAATCATTGTAAATTCGGTAATCAAAGCATTGTTATATTTTAGTAATAAATCTTCATATTTTAGTAGGCAGAAATCCGGAATATCTGAAGATGTGTTGCGTATAATAAAATCGTAAGCTGTACTTTTTTCAATTGTATCAAAATCTATACTGTTTATGTCTATGCCATCTGCCTCCGCTTGGTCAGGCCATTGTTCGTAGTAGTGATCTGCAAAGAACTTATAATCGGCTAACTGTGCATCTGAATCTGCAATAAAACCCTCCGGAAGAGTGATTTGCAGATTAGACCATTCGTTGGTAAAAATGGTGCGCGATTCGTTCCAAGAGCCGGTTTGTATAGAGGAAGGTTCGGCGGTTTCTTCGGGAAGTTCTTCGGTTGCCCCAGGCGCAGGTTCGGAGGTAGGTTGTCCGGCGGGTTGAGTGTCCGTGCCGGATTTAGCGCTGCCGCACGCGGTTAACGTGAGGAACAAGGCGAATGTGATAGTCAGAGTAAAAATTTTTTTCATAAAAATTCCTTTCGGCATATGAAGGGAGTAATAATGAAGTAAGTTTGCAGGTGAAATTAGCGGGCAGGAGCAATAGTGTCAAGTAAAGATAATACATAGTCTTCGTCATCTGAGTGACATATGTAATTCAAGCTCATGGCTACGCTTCCGATTTTACGGATAGAAAGGCAATGTATTATCTGACTACCATTGACAGAGAAGATGACATATGCCCATTCACCGCCTGCGATAGTACGCGTTCCTCGCTCTAATTCGGTATAAATCATACCCTGTGCTTCCATAACAAAACTATAAGAAATTATCATGTCGATTATCGTAGCTTCATCCATATCATTAAGTTGTTGGGAATCTTCAATGCTTTGGTAATCAAGAGAGATATTGACAGGACCGTTTGATGAAAAACCGTTAATATAGAAATCAGTTATTACTCGTTGTTTAACTTCGTCAGAGAATATATTTCCTCAAGCTTCGCTTAACTGCTTAGATAAATTTATTTCCTCATTAGTGACGGCGCGAAATCCATCCGGCAAAGTAAACTTTATATTTGACCATTCGTTTACGAAAATGGTTTTATCTTCGTTCCAAGAGCCGAGCTGAATTTCATCAGTAGAAATGGGTACGGTTTTGCCGCACGCGGTGAACATGAGGAACAAGGAAAACAAAGTTAAAGCGGTAATAAAACGTCTCATATAGATTACTCCAATCTTTGGTAAGAGTATAATATGCTTTTGGATGATTGTCAAGGGCAGACTGATATTTTATCCGCTTACAGACAGAGGACAAACGTCTGAGCCGCGGTAATAGTACAGCAGAATATCCTTATAACCCATACCCTGCTTGGCGAGTTCATTTGCCCCATACTGGCTTAAACCTACTCCGTGACCGTAGCCGACTACATTGAATGTTATAGAGCCGTCAGCGATTACCCAAGTTATATTTGCGCTGCGTAATCCGAACAGCAGGCGCAGTTCCGTACCTGTGAGAGTTACTCCGCCGAGTGATAGTGATATTATCCTGCCGGCGTCGCTGCGTTTTACGTCTTTGAACCAGTCGGCACTACTTCCGCTGAGCGACATTTCGGGATATTCGGCAAGCGCCGTGAGCCTGAACTCTGAAGTTGAGAGCGTTACGGCAGTCTCGAAATCCGGAACGCTGTCTGCGGTTTCCGGCGAATCTACAGATTGCAGGTATGGCAGCTGTTTCGACCATACGTTTGAACTGTCCTCCGTATTGCCGCCGCTGGATGAGTGGAATACGGCGAGTATAGGCTCGCCGTCGAACATTACAAGCATTCCGTCGGTGTTATCCACCGCCTCCGTGATTTTTTCGATGTTGACAGTATAGCTGCCGCCCCATTTATCACGCAACGCGTTATCAGAGAGCCACGCTTTACAGTGCATAGGGTCGTCGCACGTATCCGCGTCAGGATGCACGCCGTTGCTTTGGGCGTGATTAACGCGGTAGTAGGTGTATGTTCTTGCCGCAGCCGCCTGGGCTTTAAGAGCCTCAGGCTCGAAGCTTGCGGGCATCTCTGCCGCAACTACACCTATAAGATAGTCGCGCAGAGTAAGTGTTTGCGTCTTGCCGCCGGAAAAAAGCCGTAGACTTACGTTAGCGTCAGCGGCGTTATCTAACGAGGGCAAGGTATTATCGTTTTGAAGCGGGTATGTAAAGAATGTACTCTCCGGCTCGGCGGCGATTTGACTAATCTCGGAGGGATTGTCCTCTTTTAGATGGTCACCGGAGCGTTGGTTAGAAAGCAGTAACGGCAATAATAGCGCAAGCGCGGCAAGAAAAATCGCAATCGGTAAAATAATTTTCATTTTGGTACTTCCTTTTTCGTAAAGTATATGCTATAGTAGTACAAGGTATGGATTGTGAATCTTATGCAGGCGAAGCAATGTTTTTATCTATAACTAATTTATGTTTACAAATATCCGAATAGGACAGGTGAAATATGAAAAAATTAAATGCGTTGGCGGTTTCCTTTGTTGTTAGCCTGGTTGTATGCTGCCTTGCTTTCTCGCTGAGGCTGATGGCGCAGTCTCGACAATGGACATTTGAAATATACGCGCTTGCAGCGTTGATAATAATTGCGGCGGTAAGCGCGCTCGTAAGCGGAACGGTATTATCAAAATCTTATCAGCTTCCGCAGGGACTTAGCAAAGCTATGTCTTACAGTCCAAAACCGCTGATAGCGGTGTTTGCGGTATTATTTGCCGTGGTGAATACATGGTATGCGTACGACTTATTCCTCGCTGCGGAGACACGTGAGCTTAATACTTCGCTTAATGCCGCGCTTGCAGCGTTGAGCGGCGTCGCGTTCTCCGCCGCGCTTATTTTAGCGGGTAAGCGGACGGAGGGACTGCTGCGGCTTTGTTTTTTGATAATGGTAGTATACTGCTGTCAGGATTTGATTATGCAGTACAGTCTGAACTCTGCAAATCCGGACAAAACTTCATATGTGTGGGCGCTTGCAGGGCAGGGGATAAGCGCGCTTGCGTTTTTAAGCGTAATGGCATTGTCAGCAACGCGAAAATTCACTACGCTTAGGATGCTGTGGACATATCTGCGCGTTGCCGCCGTACTGACGGCGATAGCGATAGCTACAGACTTATTCCGCAGCGTTGAAGCAACTCCTCAGGCGGAGCTTATGATGGTTCGGGTTCTTACGCTGTGGCTGACGGAGCGCATAATTATAGTCAATCTTACTAAGCGGTCTGAAATTCCGGAAGCCAAGATAAATCGGGAAACCGATATTTCAGTCGATATTCCAATGCCGGAGGAACCGGAGTATGTTCCCGATAAGTATGAGACGGCGACGGAAATGACGGTTGATGACATTCTGAAAGAAATTGAAAACGACATTTATTAACAGATTAAAATCAACTTTCGTCAGGCTTTCCGCAGTGCAGCGAATTGAGCGCGCGAAGCTTATTCTCCTTGCCGTACTTATAGTAAGCGGAATAGTATTAGGTTACTTTACCGGAACGTTCAGTGACATATTACAATTTGAGGCAGAGCCTGTTCCGACGCTGAATGTTGCCGGTAAATTCGCGCCGGCGGCTTATCCGTATGCTATTTTGATAAGCAGCGCGGCAGGTGAACACCGCGGAGCGATTTACAATGCTGACGATCTCTCAAATACGTGGAATGCGGCTTCGCTTGCGCTTGGAGAAGCTTTAGGCACTGCCGGAAACGCGATAAGTGTCCGGGAAGAAGAGTTTCGTGCCGCTGTGGGAGGAGAGGGAATAGTATTTGCATACAGGTTTCCGATTCAGCTTGAAGTACTGCTTAACTGGCTTAACGTAAACGGTACAGTCAGTTTTGAAGAAGCAACTAATATGATTTGCCTTTCGGCAAGCGGAGGATTTGCAAATTCTGCGGAGAATTATACGCTCTATTACCAAACAGATGACGGACGCTTTTTTAAGCGTGACGGTGTTTCCTCAGTTAATGGATATGCTAACGCGCTGTTCGCGCTGTCGTTGCCATCCGTCTATTTTGCGTTCGAGGATCCGGATTGCCATTTGATCAACGACTATGCAATTTTGCCGGATAATTCGCCTAAGCTTAATACGCTGAATGTAAAAATCCCGCAGATTCCTAAGGCTATGGTGCGCGAAATACTCAGCGAATTGGGGATGAATCCGTATAACTCATCTGATTATAAAGACGGTGATGCGACCGTATATGCGGAAAGCGGCACGACATTGAAGATATATGATTATGGATTGATTGAGTATACCACAAAAAGCGAAGGATATATCAGCCTTAGCGCTGCGGAGTCGATAAACCTTGCTTACAGTGTGCTCACGAAGCTTGCGGAATCTAATGAGCTTCAGCTCTCGGAATGCAATGTCACCGGCAGCAGATATGAGATGAAGTTTGATTATATTCACAATGGAATGGCAGTGCGTCCGGGAGCGTCAGCAACCGTAGTCGTAGACGGGGGGCGTATACGCTCGTTGTCTGTGACGCTTAGGGAGTACGAAACTACACCGGACGCAGGTATTTTGCTGCCGATGAGGCAGGCTTTGGCAGCCGCCGGCGCGGACGCATACTCAATGGAAGTTATCTATGAGGAGCAGGGAAATGTTGCCGTTCCTGTTTGGATAGCACAAAAAAAGTAATTACAAGTCAAATAACTTTCATAAAAACCTGTAAATCTGCAAAAGGTGATTGACAATATTGTAAGGTTGTGGTATACTCGAAAAATCAAATATTATTTGGAGGCAACTTATGAAAAGAATTATTGCTTTAACGGTAGTACTTGCGCTTATGCTGGCTCTTTTTGCGGCGTGCGGCGGTACGGCTGATAAGAAGGAAGAAGACGGAACAGCGTCTGCGGGCGCGCTTAAAATCGGAATGGAAATCGGCTATCCGCCGATGGAATATGTTGACGCGGACGGTGTTACTCCAATCGGCTTTGACGTAGATGTGGCGTATGAACTTGGCAGGCATCTGAACCGTGAGGTTGAGTTAGTTGACACTGCGTGGGATGCTATTTTTACTTCGCTGGACAGCAATCGCTATGATGCGATTATAAGCTCGGTAAGCATCACGCCGGAGCGTCAGGAAAAGTACATCATTACGAAGGCATACATTGCAAATAAACTGGTACTTATCACCGCTGCGGACAGTCAGGTTACTAAGCCGGAAGAGCTTGCCGGATTGCGCGTAGCTACTCAGACGGAGACAACGGCTGATATTATGATGAACGAGCTTATAGACGGCGGATTGGCGCTCGGCGATTACTTTGTCTATGATAAGATCATTCAGTGCTTTGACGAGCTGAAACTTGGACGCGTGGACGCGGTAATGGTGGACAGCGTTGTGGCGGCGTATTATCTTGGTGAGGACTCCGAAAGATACAAGACCGCTTGGGAGAACGATGAAGGCGAACCGCTGGGTATCGCGCTCAAAAAAGGTAACGATGATCTCGCCGCTCAGATTGAGATGGCGCTTGATGAGATGTACGCTGACGGTACGATGAAAACTCTTGCCGAAAAACATTTCGGGCGTGACGTTACAGAGGGTGTTCGCTAATTTACTTTGACTGCATATTGCGGGGCGCACGTAACGCGCCCCGCATTGGAACTTTTGCAAACGGCTAATGCACAATTGACAGTTGACAATGGAGTAACCGGATGAGGGTCATTGCCGGTTGTGAATTGTGCATTCTGGTTATACGAATATAGATGGTTGGGAGGATAACGCGATTGGAAAAAGTAATGGAGATACTGCGGCAAATGTCCGGATGGGTGGATCCGCTTGTAAAATCATCGGGGATTACGCTGTCACTGTCCGTATTATCGGTGATTATAGGAATTTTAGGCGGAACGTTTATCGCGCTTGGACGAATCTCAAAAAACAAACTGATTAACAAGGTGTGCGGAGGTTATATTTTCCTTTTCCGCGGAACTCCGTTGTTGATGCAGTTGTTTTTTATTTACTATGCGTTACCGCTGGCTATCCCGGCGATGACTCTTAATAATAGGTTTGTGGCGGCGCTGATTGCTTTTTCTGTCAATAGCGCAGCGTATCAGGCGGAGATAATCCGCGCGGCGATTCAGTCTATCGACCACGGACAAGCTGAGGCGGCTCGGTCGTTAGGGCTTACTCCCAATCAGACAATGTTCCTTGTTATAATTCCGCAGGCAATCAAACGGATGATACCGCCGATCGGAAATGAATTCATAATGGTACTTAAAGATACCTCATTAGTTTCGACGATTGCGCTTGTAGATTTGATGAAGCGCACTTCACAGATACAGAGTTCACAGGCTACGGCGCTTGTCTACTTGCCGAGCGCTGTCATTTACCTGATATTCACCGGTGTGTTCACATGGCTGTTCAACCGCCTTGAGCATCACCATGCGCGGTATGAGTAAGGAGGCGGCAGTGATGGCAGTTATACAGGCTATAGATATTTGCAAAAAGTTCGGTGATTTAGAGGTTTTGCATAACGTCAATCTTGATGTAGAAAAAGGCGAGGTTGTAGGAATTATAGGACCATCCGGCGCGGGCAAAAGTACGTTTCTGCGTGCGCTTAATCATTTGGAAACGATAACGAGCGGAAAGATATATGTAGACGGACATCTGCTGGATGACCGCGTTAACGGTATCAACCGTACTAATCTTCCGAAGAAAAAAGAAACTGAAATCCTTTTAGAAATGGGGATGGTGTTCCAGCGGTTCAATATATTTCCGCATAAGACGGTGCTGGAGAATGTTGCGCTTGCTCCGCAAAAGGTTCGCAAGCTATCTAAGCCGTTGGCAGAAGAACGCGCTAAAGAGCTTATCGCCCGCGTAGGACTTACGGATAAACTTGACGTTTACCCGGCGAAACTTTCAGGAGGTCAATTGCAGCGGGTTGCGATTGCCAGGGCGTTGGCTATGGAACCTAAGATAATGCTTTTTGATGAGCCGACTTCGGCGCTTGATCCGGAGTTGGTCGGAGAGGTGCTGAGCGTTATGCGTAGTCTTGCGGAGTCCGGTATGACTATGCTTATTGTCACGCATGAAATCGCGTTTGCCCGTGAGGTTGCAAACAAGATAATATTTATGTCCGGCGGAGAGGTGCTGGAACACGGCGCTCCGCGCCAACTGTTCGAGAACGCTCAGAACGAAAAGACACGCGCGTTTCTTAATGCGGTACTCTAAAATGTGATACTGAACCATATGAGCTGTTTGAAAGAACAGCTCATATTAAGTTACGCGTTGTTAAATTTGGAAAACAAGACTATAAAATATTGGATTGAAAAGTTCCGTATGGGTGCAAAAAATAGTTGACAAAGTTATAAACGGAGTGTATAATAATCTCCGTTGAATACGGAGAAGTCGCGTAGTTTGGTCGAGCGCGCACGATTGGAAATCGTGTAAACCGCAAAACGGTTTCGAGGGTTCGAATCCCTCCTTCTCCGCCAGAAAGTATTGGCAAGAAAGTAGTAGTTGTGCTTGAGAGATGGATTGCCAATGAAACCAAACATAAAACGTAATACCATATTCTGGGCATCTGCTTTGGGGAAATAAAGCACGAAAGATATCTGTGATGAATTATAATATTTACTGTGACGAGAGCTGCCACCTTGAACACGACCACATCAACGTGATGGTGCTTGGCGCGGTTTGGTGTCCGCATGAGAACACAAGGGAAATCAACGAGCGCATCCGTGAAATCAAAGCGCGGAACGGTGTCTCTCCGACTGCAGAAATGAAGTGGACAAAGATAAGCCCCTCTAAGGTACAACTATTCATTGACCTTATCAATTTTTTCTTTGACGAGGCTCTGTTGCATTTTCGTGCGGTGCTTATCCCAGACAAAAACCAGTTAGACCACACTCGGTTTAATCAGACCCACGACG
>JAITQY010000131.1 GCA_031288675.1 Oscillospiraceae bacterium
CGCCGCGCTTTTCTAACAGCTCCGGATAATCCGACGAGCGGAAGTACGGATTGACGATGTCAAGGTCAACCAGCGTAACGGATTTACCGCGCTCTGCCAGCGTACAGGCGAGATTAAGCGCGAAATTGGTCTTCCCGCAACCGTAGTGTCCTGTTATCAGCGTAAGCGCTTTCAGATTTACGTTCATAAATTATATCATAACACAACTGTTTCGGTTTTTCAATGATTTTTTTACCGCCGCCGAAGAAAAAACGATAAAGAAGGTAGGCGTTAGGTAGTAGGCGTTAGGAGACGAGAGAGACGGGGGAATTGCAATTTGCAAATTGCAAATTGAAAATTAGGACGAGGGAAACGCGAGATAGTCAGAAGTCAACAGTCAATAGTCGGCAGTGGACGGGGGATACGGCGGCGTAGGAGGTAGTCAATAGGTATTAGGAGGTAGGGGACGAGGGTGGCGGAGGACGGGTTTAGATTACAGAGGCGTTAATCATTAAATATTAGTCATTAATCATTACACAAGTATTATAGCACAGTATTTCTGATTTGTCAAGAGTAAATTTGCGTGCAATCGTAAATAATTTGTGAACAGTTCTGCTGGAATAAAAATCGAATGCGATTATAAAGCCGTGAAACCGAATGGCGGACAAACAACAAAACAGCCTTCGGCGCTGAGCGCGGAAGGCTGAGGATATACAGGAACGGTTCGGCTTAGCGGACGCCGGACTGGCGGAATATATTAACCGGTTGTTTTACCGGCAGGATAGCTTTTCTTTGGATTTGCAGGAAACCAGCCTTTACGCACTCGCTCTTCTTGTTCATAGAGTTCCTTGATGCTCCAAAATGAAGTGAATCCGATAACCGCGAGCAGAGCAGATATGGTGTTGTTTGCGGCAATTACGGAGCAGAAGCAGGCAATTAAACCAGCTACGAGAAATAGCGACCATATTCGCTTGCCGAAGTAATATTCCGATTTGATGACGATTGGGTGGAATATTCCAATTATTGCGAATGACAGCAGACCGATTATTATTCCGGAAATGTTCATAAAATATCCTTTTGACTTATAGAAGATATTTATATTATTTCCGGATTTTTATAATATAAAACGTCACACATATAATTTTTAGTGTGGTTGCCGGAATGCGACCTCATAATACCTGTGCGTCAAGCGAGTTTGCGGACGTAAGCGACGGCAGCGTTAATCACACATCGGTACCGCTATTTCCGATAACGACTTCCGGCATCAGTTCGCGGTCAATTATTTCCAATACGCGATCAAACGCGATAAGATCCTCCGGGTCGCACCGCTTGTACATCCTGCGGATTACCTCGTGTACATACTCTGTGCTGATGTTATAATATTGGAAAAATTTATCCGTCGCCGAGAGCCTGAATTCACGTTTGTCCTCCGGCGACCTCCACTTAGCGACATATCCCTTGCGCACAAGACTGTTGATTTTGTGCGTAGCGTTTTGAGCGGAAATATTAACAAACTGCGCAAACTCATTGACGGTAGGGTTGTTTAGCGCGTGAATTATCTCCGCACAAAACGTTTCTACCGTAGTAAGACTGGCTTCGCGAGTCTCAAACCTCGAGAAAACTTTACTGTAGAGATTGATCTTGAATTTCAGGTAAACTCTTTGAAAATGTTCCTCAAGCACGGTACCGGTTCTCCTTCCTTAATGCTCTGAAATCATTACGCGTCGGTCAGCGCGAAAGTAATTTCGGCTTGACAAACGGTTTCGCCGTTTACTTTGGCTTCACATTCCGCTATGCCGATGTTTGAGAGTCTGCGCAGAATACGGCATTCCAACTCCATCACGTCGCCCGGAACGACAGGCTTTACGAACTTTGCGTTCTTTACTCCAGCTAACACCGCCAGCTTACCCTTGCCAGAGCCGTCCGCCAACAGCGCGATTCCCCCGGTCTGAGCCAGCGCCTCAATTATCAGTACGCCAGGCATTATGCTCTTCTGCGGAAAATGCCCGGTAAACTGGGGTTCGTTTACGCTTACGCACTTGACCGCTTTTGCCCATTGACCGGCTTCATAGTCGGTTACGCGGTCAATCAGCAGAAACGGGTATCTATGCGGAAGTATTTCGTGGATTTTATCAGACGTCAGTTCCATATTACCCTCCGTATTTTGAAAATATAAGCGCGGCGTTGTGACCGCCGAACCCTAACGAGATTGACATTGCGTGTTCAACGCTAATTGCACGCCCGGCGTTCGGCACTATGTTAAGAGCGCACTCCGGGTCGGGCACACGGTAGTTTATAGTTGCCGGAACAAACCCGTCGCGCAGCGCGTTTACGCACACTATTGCCTCGACAGTGCCTGCCGCGCCTAACAAATGCCCTGTCATTGATTTCGTGGAACTCACAGGTATCTCTGCCGCAGAATATCCGAACGCGCTTTTTACCGCAAGGGTTTCGGTCTTATCGTTCATTGGCGTTGAGGTGCCGTGCGCGTTGATGTAGCCGATTTGCTCCGGCGCAAGTCCCGCATCCGAGATAGCGTCCGAGATTGCCCTGACCGCCATTACGCCGGTCGGTTCCGGCGCGGTGATATGGTACGCGTCGCACGAAGCTCCGTAGCCCGATAACTCCGCAAGTATATCAGCGCCGCGCTTGAGCGCGTGCTCAAGTTCTTCAAGCACTATAATGCCCGCGCCTTCGCCGAGTACAAATCCGCTCCGCTCAGCGTCAAACGGAATGCTTGCCCGGGATACGTCGCCGCCCTCGTACAGCGCTTTCATAGACGTAAAACCGCCGATAGTCAGTGGGGATACGCATGCCTCAGTTCCGCCGCACATCATCACGTCCGCGTAGCCGTGGCGGATCATCCTCAGCGAATCTCCTATTGCGTTGCTTCCGCCCGCGCACGCAGTCACTACCGACGAGCAGTAACCTTGGAATCCCGATTCGATGGCTACCTGTCCAGCTGCCATATTTACTATAGACTGCGGTATAAAGTACGGCCATACGCGGTCGAAGCCTTTCTCCAGTCCGCGCGCGTATTCCCGCGTGATCGTGTTGATGCCGCCGACTCCGGACGATATCATCGTTCCGCAGCGTGTCATATCAGCGTTATCTTTCGTAATGCCGCTCATTTTAAGCGCTTCGCGCCCTGCGGCAATGGCGAAGAAAACATACCGTTCCGTCCGCTTCATTTCAACGGAAGTAAGCCAGTCTGACATCTGCGCATCAACTTCGGCGGCAAGTTTAGCTTTCTGATTTGACGCGTCAAAAGACCTCACCGGGCGTATCCCGCATACTCCGGCACGGATGTTGTTCCAAAAGGCAGTAATGTCATTGCCTATCGGGGTGATTGCGCCAATTCCCGTTATTACAACCCGCCTGTTTTTCATTTGACCTCTCTCCTAAGAATAGTTAAGAATATCTTAAACATACATACCGCCGTTTATGCCGATTACCTGACCGGTAATATACCGCGCTCCGCCGGAACACAAAAACGCTACGGTTTCCGCAATGTCCTCCGGCTTGCCGAAGTATCCGAGCGGCACGCAGCTGAGCATACCTGTCCGGACTTCGTCAGTCAGCGCCGCCGTCATATCCGTTTCAATAAATCCCGGAGCCACCGCGTTAACGGTTATACCGCGTGAGGCAAGCTCTAACGCGGCGGCTTTCGTCAGTCCTATCAGCCCCGCCTTTGACGATACATAGTTTGCCTGACCCACGTTTCCGGACAGCGCGACCACGCTGGCGATATTAACTATACGTCCCGAACGCGCTTTCATCATCGGACGGCTTGCGAGTTTTATGCAGTTGAACGCGCCTTTAAGATTAACGTCAAGCACGCGGTCAAAGTCCGCATCGCTCATCCGCATAATCAGGTTGTCTTTTGTGATACCGGCGTTATTGATAAGAATATCTGCCGCCCTGAACGTCTCCTCGCAGACGCTGAATAAGCGCTTGCAATCAGATTCATCGGACACGTCAGCCTTAACCGTTACCGCGTTCATGAACAGCGCGCGGGTCTTTTCCGCCTCCGCGTCGTTGCCGGCGTAGTTGATAACGACGTTTGCGCCAAGCGCTGATAAATGCAGGCAAACCGCGCGTCCGATACCGCGTCCTGCGCCAGTTACTATTGCTGTTTTTCCGGTTAGATCCATTGTTTTTACCTCTTATAATTCTGTGAGTACCCTGCGGTAATCCTCTGCGGTCTCTATATTCAAAGTTCTGATGTTAGGCGCAGTCTTTTTTACAAATCCGCTTAGAGCCTTTCCGGGACCGATCTCAATTACCGTGTCCGCGCCAAGCTCAGCAAGCATACGTATTGACGCTTCAAACCTCACGGGCGACATCACCTGCTTAGCCATCATATCCCGTATGTCTTCGCCGTTTCCGAGAGGCTTACCGGTAACGTTGAATATTACGGGGAACTCAAGCGGCTTGAAGTCAAGCGCCGCCGTGTATTCCGTAAGCTTAACGGACGCGGATTTCATAAACGGAGTATGGAACGGACCGCCGACATTAAGCGTTAGACAACGCTTCGCGCCAAGTGACTTGCACTTTTCTTCGGCAAGTTCGACTGCGCTTCGCTCTCCGCCGATTACAGTTTGACCCGGGCAGTTGTAGTTACAGCACCAGACGTTTCCGCCGGCGTCAGATACTCCGCGCTCCGCGATAGACGCATCGTCGGCAAGCACTGCGGTCATTTTGAAGTCAACGCCCTTTGAAGCGTCTGCCATTGCCGAACCGCGAAACGCTAACAAATCCAAAAGTGTCTGCCATCCGAACGCGCCCGCCGCGTGCATTGCGCCGTATTCGCCAAGCGATAATCCTGCCGTGAACTGCGGAACTATGCCTTCGCCGTATAACAGCTTCGTTACCGCCGCCGCAAACGCGCCCATACACGGCTGAGTATTTTCAGTAAGAGACAGTTCCGCCAAATCCGCCCCGAAGCACAACCGATGTATATCTATGCCCTGCGGCTGGTAATCAAATATCTCCCTGACGGCTGGGAAAGCGTCGTAAAAGTCCTTGCCCATCCCCGGTTTTTGGCTGCCCTGACCGGCATATAAAAACGCGATAGCCATTAATCAGTCTCCTATCAGCGCCGGGTGAGCCGCTATCTTATTCGCTTCCGCAATGCAGCTGTCATAAAGCTCGCGCAGTATTTCTTCCGCCGGTTTGATTTCGTCAAGCATACCGGCAACCTGACCCGCCATAAGCGAACCGCCCTTTACGTCGCCGTCAAACACGGCGCGACGCAGAGAGCCTAATGTGAACTTTTCTAATTCCTCTTTGGATGCGCCCGACTTCTCCAGCTTTATGTATTCCGCTGACATTTGGTTGCGCAGTATACGCACCGGAGCGCCTACGCTGCGACCGGTTACGACCGTGTCACTGTCTTTGGCTTTAAGGAGAGCGTCCTTATAGTTTGCGTGTATAGGACACTCTGCCGCGCGGAGCAGCGTAGTTCCTATTTGAACGCCGCACGCGCCGAGAGCAAGCGCGGCAAGCATCTGCGCTCCGCTTGCGATTCCGCCGGCAG
>JAITQY010000004.1 GCA_031288675.1 Oscillospiraceae bacterium
ACGAGTTCTCTGTTCAGGGTATAGTTAACTTTTTCAAACGGCTGTTTCGCCCGAAGAAAAGGAGAGCAAAATGAAAGATAACGTGCTGAACATAAAGAATCTTACGATGCGTTTCGGCGGAGTTACGGCTGTGGACGACCTGTCGTTAGAGATAAACCGCGGAGAAATCGTTGCGCTTATCGGACCGAACGGGGCAGGGAAGACTACTGCGTTCAACTGTGTGACAGGGGTATACGAACCGACCGGCGGCGTAATCAGTTTCCTTGACAATGAGATAGCCAAAGGCACTACTCCCGACAGGATCACGAAGCTGGGCATCGCGAGAACGTTCCAAAATATACGCCTGTTTAACACTATGACGGTGTTAGAGAACGTGTTAGTTGCCAAGCATATGCGCACGAAACACAATATTTTTACTGCGGCGCTGCGAATAAGCGGCAGGGAAGAGAAGCGCGTCCAGGAGGAAGCGCTTGCGCTTTTGGAAGAACAGGGACTGCTGCACCTTAAAGACGAAATCGCGTCCAATCTGCCGTATGGCTTACAGCGCCATTTGGAGATAGCGCGCGCGCTGGCGACCGACCCTCAGCTTATCCTGCTTGACGAGCCTGCGGCGGGGATGAACCCGCAGGAAACGCTGGAGCTTGCGGAATTTATTCAGCAGATACGCGATAAGTACAACCTTACGGTATTCATAATCGAACACCATATGGATTTGATAATGCAAATATCCGACCGGATATATGTTCTTGATTTCGGCAAGCTGATAGCGACGGGAACTCCGGCGGAGGTTCAGGAGAATCAGCGCGTAATCGACGCGTACTTAGGAGTGGCGGAAGATGCTTAGTATAAAGAACCTTAGGGTGAATTACGGCAGCATAGAGGCTGTAAAGGGAATTTCCTTTGACGTGCCGGAGGGCAAAGTAGTAACGCTTATCGGCGCGAACGGAGCCGGCAAAAGCACCACGCTGAAAGCCATATCCGGATTGGTCAGACCGCAGGAAGGCACGATAGAGTTCAACGGCGAAAACATCGCGTCGAAAGACGCGGCGCATATTGTAGGCAGGGGAATAACGATGGTGCCGGAGGGGCGCAAAATCTTTCCGGATATGAGCGTGCTGGAGAACCTTAAAATCGGCGCCTATATGCGCAAAGATAAACTTGACAGCGACATTGAGTGGGTATATGAGCTTTTCACAAGACTTAAAGAGCGAAGCTGGCAGCTTGGCGGTACGCTGTCCGGCGGAGAGCAGCAGATGTTAGCGGTCGGACGCGCCCTTATGAGCCGCCCGAAGCTGATGATGATGGACGAGCCTTCATTAGGACTCGCTCCGCTTATAGTGCGCGATATATTCAATATTATCAGGGAAATCAACAAGCAGGGCGTCACCATTCTGCTGATTGAGCAGAACGCGAATATGGCGCTTCAAACCGCAGACGCCGCGTACATAATGGAAACGGGGCGCATAACGCAAAGCGGCGCGGGACGCGACCTGTTAGACGACCCGGCTGTCAAGGCGGCGTATTTAGGTAAGTAATAAATATAAGAGTAACCGCCCCCGAATCCGATAGAGATTCAGGGGCGGCTGCTCATCTGCTTCACACATTACTTTTTGCCCGTCCGTTGCTTAATGTTGGCGGGTAGTTTAGGCTGATAAAATGCTAAACTGCATGCAGTAACCGCCGCCGCAGAAGCGCTGACCAAAATTATGCGCGAGGCAATACGCGCCGCTTTTTTGGTAAAATCACCTTTTTTCATTTCTTACGCCTCCTGATTTTTTTATTAATAAACGCCGCGATCGTTGAAACGGATGCCGCTAAATTGCCAAGGGACAAGCAGGTACCAAACTTGGCTAAGTCAAGAATATATAAACTTAAACTTATTAACACACAACCCGTTACAACGAGCCGCGAGCGTTTACGGAATTTGGTGAGTTCTGTGCCGGTCAAAGGTCTGTTCGGATGTTCAAACGGAGCCAGCGCAAAAATCACGGTCAAAGAGAAGATTGAAGAGAAGACTATCACAGGCATATATGCCATAGGCGGGATAAACTTGATGCAGACGGCAGAAAGAAGTATTGTCCCAGCTGAAATTACAGCGCACACTATAAACTTTTCCGCGTGCGCGCCGCCCGCCGAAGTCCTTAGCAGCGTAAAGGAGACAAAGAAAAGCAATACCTCAAACAGAACACCAAACGCCAATCCTACTATCAACGCGATAGCCGCACAGATGGCGTAAGAAATCGTGATAGCCGCTCCAAACACATATATGTCGCGCATATGGATGCCAACTATACGGTGGAGTACAAAAAAATCCGCTATCCTGTTCGCAAGCTTTTCCAAAGGTAGTCCCTCCGAATGTTCTTGCGCTTATTATAACGGACGCAGGAAATGATTGTCAAGCACCAAAGCCATGAACGGGCAATTTATAGCCGTGAACGGGCATTTTCTATTTTTCCTCAATAGAAATGTTATGTAATTGTATGAAAATTGTAAATTTACTGTCTTCATAGCGGTACTCAAACTGTCCTCTGTACCGGTTGACAAGCTGTTGCACGATAGCTAAACCTAATCCGTGACGTATCGCGTCGCCTTTGCTTGTCTTCGGCAATTTGTTTTCAATAACTTTGACCGGCGGCGAAGAATTGACGATACGTATGTAAAGGAAACGGGATTCGGCTTTCAGATCCAGCGCGATACGGCGATTGTCGGTTTGCGGAAGCCGCAGGCAAGCCTCAATGGCGTTGTCAATCGTATTGCTTAAGATTATATTAAGATGTACAGTGCTTATTAATATATTGTCTAAGGGGGAAGAGTTAACCGTAAAGTTTATATTTTCATTTTCGGAGGTCTGCATCTTTTCTGACAACAGAGCGTCAACGCCGGATTTACCGGTTATAGACCGTGTCAGGGCAGGATAAGTCTCATTTAAGTATTCTGACAGATATTTATCAAGTTCGCTGTAACATTTATCTGACAATAGTTTTTGTATACTTATCAGATGATTTGTAAGGTCATGTTTGATAGAGCGTATATCTGTATTTTGCGTATCTATAAGCTTGAAGCGCTGCTCGTCCTGAATAAGCTGTTGCTCAGTCGCTATGATGTGTATCTCATGCTCGGCATGTTCCTGAAGTTTTTGAAATATGAAGAAAACTAATAATGACATAATTACTATAGCAAGTTCAGATAAGGCATTCAAAAATGCCGCAGATGTATTACTGTCTATAAGAAATAAAAAATCAGTTAGCGCAATTCCCACACATATGTAAATAATAAATAATAACAACAGATGATAGTGATGTGAAATCGGACTAATAATAGATCCTTTTTTTGAGACGATGTGTACTAAAATAAATAATATTGCTTTTGATAAATATGCGCCAAAATAGTATAAAAAATAATTTGCGCTGATTTCTGCAACTGACATCCCTGTGATAAAAGATATAACGGATATAGTCAATATTTCAGAAACGAAGAGATACGCGTTAATCAGCCCTCCGCTGAATATTCGCTGTGTAAGCGTGCCGTTATAAAGCGTGATAGGCAGGATAAAACACGTTGCGATGGCAAGTACAGTGACCGTGTCCGGGAAGAATATGGACAAAAAATTATTTGCAAAAAAATAAGTAAGGTAAGCGGTTATATAATGTTTTTTGCCCTCGTACCGGTTACCCAGAAAACGATAGAAGAAGACGGCAAGCATTACGGTTTCACTGACCGCGACAGGCAGATGCAGTAAATCCGCAAGTTCAAAAATCATTTCTTTCCCCCATTTTATATCTGAAGTGTTTCCTGTCGAAGTCTTTAAGCTTACGCTTTGCAATCGTGATGTCGTTTTCCGGATATTGCTGCCTGAAGATAATTAAATTTTTTTCCCGTCCCGCGCAGTGACGCAAATTTACAAGATACTGCCTGTTGCACCGGAAGAAGCCGTATCCGGCAATTTGGTTTTCTACTTCGTCTATGGTGTATCTGTGCAGACATTCTTTGTACGCGATGGTGTGGATATAGACGTAATGATCCCGCACTTCAAAATAAAGTATATCTTTACACGGCACGGTATGCTCTTCGCTGTTTTGGAAGTATATAAAAAATTGAGTTTCCGCCCTTTGCTCCATCGCGCTGACTACAGTGCGGTTGAACATATCCTGATTATAGGGTTTTGGAAGAAATCCGTGCGAGTGCTGCGCGAATACGTCCGGCAGCGCCTCTAAGTGCGTGGATACAAAAATAATGGTGGTATCCTCCGACGTAAGGTCGGCGTAGACGTCCAGCCCTGACATTGTAGGCAGAGCAATATCAAGGAAAATAAAGTCATATTTGTTTCCGCCTTTGACGCTTCTTGCTAAATCAACGCCGCTGGCAAACTCTTCAATATCTATCTTTTTGCTGCGCCACAACGGAAATTTATGAATGACTTCACGAAGAATAATTAAATGAACATTCTCATCGTCGCATAAAGCAATTCGCATAACTACCCTTCCTTATATTCCATTTATTTCTATATCTACAAATATATTACAAATAGCTTGCTTTGTCAAGCTATTTCGGGATATTGCGCGTTGAAACCGGAAACTTTTTTCAATAACTATTGAGATATTATTCGGAGAAAAATGCTCTTAAAACTAAAAGCTCCGCCGGTTTCTGCCGGCGGAACTTTGCGGTGATTTTGATTACGCGGCAATCGCGTCGTGCGGACAGTTGCTTTCGCAAGTTCCGCAGTCAACGCAATCGCTGTCGATTATCGCGAAAACGCCGTCGGTCTCGGAAATGGCGTCCACCGGACAGTTTTCTTTGCATGCTCCGCACGCTTTGCACTTGTCCTGAATGATTTTATAAGCCATTGTACACTCCCCCTATATGTATTTGTATAAGTTCAATATATCACAGCGTATCGGGTTTGTCAAGGACTTTTGCGAGTATGAAGTGAAATCGCGCTTGACACTTTGCGGACGGTATGTTAAAATACAGTCGAAAAGTAAGAGGATATAATTTGTCAAACGATAGGAATAACACGGAATACATACTGCCTGTGCCCAGTGTACTGGCTATCCCGGCGGAGGAAGCGAAGCGCCTTATCGCGGCGCAAAGTCCCCCGGCGGCATTGCTGTATCTGTACGTGCTGTCGCGCGGCGGCGCGTTCACTCCGGAGGATGCGCACTTTGCCACAGGACTGGAGTTCGGCGAAATCGAACACGCTGTACGCCGGCTTACGGAGCTTAAACTTATAGCCGTAAATCAGTCTGTTAAAATCAGCCGTGCCGATACGATACCGGAATACGACGCTGAAGAAATCACCAAAGCGGCTTGCGAAGATCCGGGGTTCGCAAAGGTGGTGGAGGCGGTACAGCATATACTCGGCAAGCAGCTTAGCGGCAGGGAGCTGATGATTCTGTTCGGCATAGGCGACTTCTACGGCTTGGCAAACGAAACGATTATTCTGCTTGCGCACTACTGGGCTAAACGGGAACGCGCCCGGCGCGGCGCAAACTGTAAGATGATTATATATGATTTAGAAAAAGAGGCTCATAACTGGTCGCAAAGGGGCATATTGACTCCGGAAGCGGCGGACGATTACATTACGGAGCTTCTTGCGCGTGACGATTCATACGAAGCGGCTAAAGCCGCACTGGGAGTTTTCCGGAAGCTCACTCCGCTGCAGGAGGGTTATCTTAATTCTTGGCTGCAAATGGGCTTCAAACCCGATGCGCTTGCTGTCGCGTATGACCGTACATTAACGCAGACGGGGCAGTTCGCTTGGAAATATGCCGATGCGGTACTCCGGAACTGGCACGGTAAGAACCTGTACACTCGTGAGGAAATTGAGCGCGGCGACCCTCTTAACCGCAAACAGTCAAACAACGGTCAGAAGCGCGTCTCAAACGGAATGTCCGTCGCGCCTTACGAACCTGACGATAATATGCTTCGCGACTGGGAAAATCTGCTGAAGAAATAGGTGAACAATAATGGCTTTTGATAATAAGGTTTTGACCCGTGCGCTTGCGCGTTATGATGCTGATAAAACGGAGCGGAGGCTTCGCTTTGAGCGTGAGCGTGAGGAGATTTTCGCAAAGCTCCCGCATGTTAGGGAACTCGACCAAAAGATACGCAAAGCGGTTATCGCCGCTGCCGCCGCGGCGATTCGCCGCAAGGGAGAGCTTAAACAGCAGATAGACGCCATTGCTTCGGAAAATTTAGAATTGCAGGAAGAACTCGCTGCGGAATTAGAGCGCGGCGGATATAGTCCGCGCGCGCTTGACGAACTTCCGGACTGCGAGATTTGCGGTGACAGGGGATTTATGCGCGGATCTATGTGCGAATGTCTGAAATCAGTTTACCGTGACGAGCAGTTAAAAGTACTCGGCGAATCTCTTAACACGACAATCTGCCGTTTTGATAATTTTGACCTTAGCTTATATCCTGCAAGCAGCCGCGCGATTATGGAGCGAGTGGTTCAGCTGTGCAAGGAATACGCCGGCAGCTTTACGCTCAGAAGCAGAAACCTGTACCTCTACGGCGGTCCGGGACTTGGAAAAACTTTTATCAGCGGCTGTATTGCTGGAGCGGTTACAGAGATTGGCTACAGTGTAGTCTATACGACTGCCGTTAAACTTTGCGAAACTTTGGAGAAAAGCAAGTTTGCAAGAAACTCCGTTACGGATGAACAGGATGACGCCGTTCAGAGGTTCTTCGCAAGCGACCTGCTGATTCTTGATGATCTTGGCACGGAGATGCGCACACAGTTTACAATCAGCGCGATTTACGATGTTATCAATACGCGTATCGCGTCTGCTCTTCCGACGATAATTACATCAAACTACGCGCCTAATCAGCTCGGCGCGGCGTACTCGCCGCAAATCGAGTCGCGTCTAAGCTATGAATATATACCGTGCCCGTTCGCCGGTGAAGACATCCGCAAGGTGAAGCGCGGTCGGTAATATGGAACGGTGTTCTTGCAAAGGATTTCGCTTTCAATCCCTTGATGCACAATTCTTAAAACCGTTCACAAATTATTTACGATTGCACGCAAATAAACTCTTGACAAATCAGAAACTTTGTGCTA
>JAITQY010000033.1 GCA_031288675.1 Oscillospiraceae bacterium
TTGCCGCTGCCCAAGGAGGGCGACGACGCCACTCTTTCCCTTATCGCTATTATACATCATAATAGCCGAGTTTTAAAGAGTTATGGGTTCTCTTCAAAACCTAAATACATTATACAAGGAGGATAGATATGGATAACCTTACGGAAATGCTGAAAGGCGTGCTGGAGGGCTGTGTGCTTGAAATCATCAGCAAAGGCGCGACCTACGGCTATGAAATTACACGGCGGCTGAACGCTATCGGCTTCGCGGACGTAGTAGACGGAACGACATACACCATTTTGGTGCGGCTTGAAAAAAATAAACTCGTAGACATTGACAAAAAGCCTTCCGAGCTGGGTCCGCCAAGAAAGGTTTTCACGCTGAATGAAGCTGGGCGAATTGAGCTGATCCGATTTTGGGAGAGATGGGCGTTTGTCTCGCTGAAACTAAATCAATTAAAGGAGAATAATACCAATGTCTAAATTTTTCGACCACTATCTTAATATCAAAAAGATGATCGCAGATAAGCGTGAATACAAACGGCAGATGTCGCGGGTGGACGCTCTGCCCGAAGACTACCGGTACGTGTTTAAGAAAATCCAAAGCCATATGTGGATGTTTGCGTCAGGTTCCGGATATGAGATGATAAAAATTCATTATGACCTGATTGATCTCTTTGAAGACGGCGCGGCAAACAAGAAGGGAGTTCTTGAAGTTACCGGAGAGGACGTAGCCGCTTTCTGTGACGAGCTTCTGCGCAGCGCAGGCACTTCACCGGTGACTGGCGCAAAAAACTGAACGTCGATATTCGCGGCAAATTCGGTAAAGGTAACTGACCGGCGGCGGCAAATTTGTAATTGCAATTCGGGGCGCGGTATGCTAAAATGTTTTCAAAAAGGGAACAGCGGGGAATAACACTATGTACGTTGGCGCGGATATTGGCGGAACGCGGCTGAGGGTAGGAGACGGCGCGGAGAACAGCTCGGTTTTAATCGCCGGATTGACGGCGGATCAGATAGTCGGGCATATCCGTGATTTCTGCCGCGGCAATGCGGTACAAGCTATCGGGGTCGGGATACCCGGAACCTTAGATAAGGAACGGCGCGTAATACTTAATACCCCTAATCTGCATACGCTTAACGGCTATAATTTGGCTGACGCGCTTGAAGCCGCGACCGGCGCGCGCGCGTTCTTGGAGAACGATACTGTGGCGTTGATGATAAGCGACGCGGATTTGCTTGGGTTAGACGCGAACGGTACTTTACTTGGTATCTATATCGGCACGGGACTGGGAAGCGCGGTGTTTATCGGCGGCAAACCATACGCGGGCAAGAACGGCATAGGTCCGGAAATCGGTCATGTTCCGCTGCTCGGCAAACGCGAACCGTGCGGATGCGGGAACTTCGGATGTGCGGAGGCGTATGTATCCGGTTCGTTTTTAGAACGTTTACGCGCGCGGAAATATCCCGATACTGAAATTGCGGAAATTTTTGGCACAATGTCCGCGCAGGAGCTTGATGACTACACCGAAGCCTTAGCGGTAACGATTGCCGGAGCGGTACAGATACTCGACCCTGACGCGGTCATACTCGGCGGAGGTGTCGCGGCGATGAAAGGATTTCCGTTTGCCGAAGTCATACGCAAGGTAAAGGAACACACGATGAAGCCGTATCCGTCGGAGAATCTTACTGTCTTGCAATCGCCCGTTGGCGGCGATATTCCGGCAGGGGTACGCGGCGCGGCGCTTCTTGCAAAGCGGGGTTACGAACAGCTATGAATCCTGACCTCGACGCTGAGTATATGTCCCTTGCGCTTGCGCTTGCGGAGGAAGCCGCCGAAAGCGGAGAAGTCCCTATCGGCTGTGTGATAATTGACGATACTGGCGAAGTTATCGGTGCTGGCAGGAACCGCCGCGAAAGCGCGCGCAACGCGCTGGCGCACGCGGAGATAGAGGCTATAGATATGGCGTGCCGCGCGCGCGGTTCGTGGCGGCTTCAGGGCTGCACGGCGTATGTGACGTTAGAGCCTTGTCCGATGTGTCTCGGCGCGTTCCGCGCCGCGCGTATCAGCCGCGTGTTTTTCGGCGCAGACAATATTAACCCGAACGCCGCCGGTCAGGAGCCGGTTCTGCAAGGCGGAGTACTCGGACAGCGGTGCAGGGATATATTGTCGCGCTTTTTCAAATCGCGGAGACAGTGACCGCTATGTTTGCTTGCCGCTGAAATTGTAAAACGGCAGAGAATATCTCTGCCGTTCACAAAATATTTACTTCAAAACGCAAAAAGTACTTGACAAATCAGAAATGTTGTGCTATAATGCTCGAGTAGTGATTAATGACTAATAGCTAATGATTAACGTTTCTGTAATTGTAATGCGAACAACTCCCCG
This sequence comes from Oscillospiraceae bacterium, assembly GCA_031288675.1. Taxonomy (GTDB): domain Bacteria; phylum Bacillota; class Clostridia; order Oscillospirales; family Oscillospiraceae; genus JAISJH01. The sequence continues at coordinate 2,368 of JAITQY010000033.1, forward strand.
TAGGGGCGAGCATCGCCCGCCGTTTCCATCGTCCCCGCAGGGCGCGTCTCCCGTCCACTGCTGACTCCCGACTAACGACTCCCGACTATATCGCTTCTCTCGTCCCCTACCTCCTAATACCTAACGCCTACCTCCTATAATGACTATCTCAAATCGCATCGCGCGAACCTTAGCCACCCAAGCACGACGCACGCGGCAATCACCGCCGACGGAACCGCTGACGGAAGATGGTACAGCGATGACGGAGGTAAATGCCTTGAAGCCATTGGAACTACGGTAGTGCCGGTCATAAGTATGCCGCGCACGGCTTCCGGACGCCAAAGCGAATAGGAAACCGCTAAAATCCCGAGATTGGAGACTACGGCGGCTATTGCCGGAAATACCGCGCCCTTGAAGAGATAGACCCACAGCAAAGGCAATGAGCATAATGCCCAGTCTGTCAAAAGCCGTCTGCCGACAGCGTTCATAACGTTTGCCGCGCCGATTCGCGATACTATGTCCGCACTGTACATTGCGATTAAACCGCCGCTGTTTACTATTGAGAAAATCAGCACTATCACATAGTATGCCGTTATCCGTGAAAAGAAAATCGACGTACGCGAATGACCGATATACAGCGCGTTGTTCCACTGCCGGCTCTTAAAATCCATACCGATGTAGTACGCCGCGAAGAACAGCGAGAAGAAAACCGTGCCGAGGTTAATATTCAGCAAGCGGTTGAATTGCTCCCCGTGCGTTTCCATTGCAAGGTCGTAAAGATCGTTTACGCGCGGTTCGATTTCCCTGCGGTCAAGGTTCCAGTAATTAGCGGTATCCATTGCCGAGTACTGTAAACTGAGCCGCTGGGATTCATAATAACCGATAAACTGTGTCGCTGTCATCAAACCGTAACGCTCTCCGGCTTCACGCGTAGACGCCCAAAAGGAGATAGCCGCCATTACCGCAAGTACCAAAAGCAAAAATCCGCCTTTGCGGAGTTTAAGTAATTCAGAACGAAGCATTGCGTCCCTCCCTAAGATAGACTATTTTATTCGCAATGCCGTTAAGCGCGTCGGCAGAGGAGGTCGTAATCAGCGCAGTCTTGTTCTTTCCGTAACCCTCGCCGCGCAATAACGCGGAATACACGGCAATCTCATAGTCGTCAAGCCCGAGATGCGGTTCGTCCAGGACTAATAATTCAGGCTCTCCTAACAACGCCATTGCGATAGCTAACCGTTGCTTCTGACCGGTAAGCAAATGCCTCGCGGCTCGGTCTCCGGCATACACCGGCGTGATTTGAAGCTGCGACATCAGATAGCCGATACGCTCGCCGTATCCGTCCTTACGCTTGGGAAGCAGCGCTGCCTGAGCCTCCAGATTGCCGCGGATACTAAGCTCACGGTGGAATGCCGGCGCGCCTATAAACGCCCCGGTATTTTTACGGTCGGACTGCCAGTTAACAGTTCCGCCATTGACGCGCAGCAAGCCCAAAATACACAAAAGCGCAACGGTCTTGCCGGAACCGCGAACTCCGGCAAGACCAGTAACCGTGCCGTCTGTAATTTCCAGCGAAAATCCGTCAAGGACATTCTTGCCGTGAAAGCGCTTAGTGATATTTTCAGCCGATACGATAAACGACATTATGCTTATCCTTTTGAAGTCGGAGGCAGTGGATTTCCTCCCGCTTGCGCTACGGCAATAGAGGTTTTCATACTCGTATCAGCTATGACGTTTTTCATTCCGTAGTAATCCATTACGCCAAGTTTGCCTTCTCTAAGCGCCGAAGCCATTGCCATCGGAACTTCCGCTTCCGCCTCAACTACCTTAGCCTGCATCTCCTGAACGCGCGCTTTCATCTCCTGCTCGGTAGCAACCGCCATAGCGCGGCGTTCCTCCGCCTTTGCCTGCGCTATACGTTTATCGGCTTCCGCCTGATCCGCCTGCAAAGACGCGCCTACGTTGCGCCCTACGTCTACGTCCGCTATGTCTATCGACAGTATCTCAAACGCCGTTCCGGCCTCAAGACCTTTGTCAAGCACAGTCTTGGAGATTTTATCCGGATTCTCTAAAACTTCCTTATAAGTATTCGCGCTGCCTATTGTCGTAACTACGCCCTCGCCGACGCGCGCGATTATTGTGTCCGCGCCCGCGCCTCCGACAAGACGGTCGATATTAGCGCGAACCGTGACCTTCGCCTTCGCTTTAAGCTCAATACCGTCACGTGCGATAGCGGCTACGGTCGGGGTTTCAATCACGCGCGGGTCAACGCTCATACGCACCGCGTCCAGTACGTCGCGCCCGGCAAGGTCGATTGCCGCCGCGCGTTCAAATTCAAGGTTTATGTCAGCGCGCTGAGCCGCGATAAGCGCGTTAACGACGCGCTCCACGTTGCCTTTGGCAAGATAGTGAGCCTCCAGCTTGTTGATGTCGATAGGTACTCCGGCTTTGGTCGCCTGAATTTTAGGAAGTACGATTTTCGGAGGGCTTACACGGCGCAAGCGCATTCCGATAAGTGTAAACAGGTTGACGTGCGCTCCTGCGGCTAACGCGCTTATCCACAGTCCTACCGGGATAAACGTAAAGAACAGCCACAGGCATATGATTACGACGACTGCAATCGGGATTAAGAAAATTAAGCCTTCCATTGTGTTACCCTCCCACAGATTTGATTTATTTACGGCAAGTATACTCTACTTCCCATCATAGCTATATGTACAGTTATATTATAAAGCTAACCGAATCAAAAGTCAAGACAATTTATGCTTTATTCATCCGTGTTTATAGTTAGATTTTCAGGGAAGGCTATAACTATTGTCTTGACAAAAAATACAGGCGGTGTTATTATCGGAATATGAAAAACTATCTTGTTAACACCCCGGAGGGTACGCACGACAGCCTTTGGGATGAGAGCGCGGCTCGGCGCGGATTGGAAAGCTCCTTAGCCGGAATTTTTGAGCGCGGCGGATACAGGGAGGTTCGTACACCTGTATTGGAGTACTATGAGCTTTATCAAATTGCGAGGAATCCGATTCCGCCGGACAATATGGTCAAGCTGACCGGACGCGACGGCAAACTTTTGGTGCTTAGACCTGATAACTCTACCCCGATTGCGCGTATCGCGGCTACGCGTATTACTGACTTTCCGTGCCGTCTGTACTATGCCCAAAGTGTATACAGGCTTGCGGGAAATAGACGCGGTGACAGCTGCGAACTCGGTCAGTGCGGCGTAGAGCTGTTCGGTATAGCGGGGTATGAGGGCGATGCTGAAATACTCACGCTGGCGGTTCGCGCGCTTCTTGGCGCGGGCGTCTGTGATTTTCATATAGAGCTTGGCGGACTGGCTGCGGCGGAGCTGAATAAAATAATCGCGCTGCTGGACACGGGAACTGCGGCATATATGCGGCTTGAGCCGTCGCTTACGCAAGAAATAGACTACTATACCGGAATGGTGTTCCGCGCATACGCGGACGGCGCGGGCAAAGCGGTACTCGCCGGAGGACGCTATGATAAGCTCGTCGGCGATTATGGGCGCGACGTTCCGGCTGTCGGGTTTGCGGTGTATGTTGATGAGGTTCTGACAATTCGGAAGCCGTCCGGCGGAGACGGCGGCGGACTTCGCATTGCGGTCACTAAGGGGCGTCTGCTTGACGATACTCTTGATTTGTTAGCTAAAGCGGGGTACGCAAAGCCCGCCTCTGTCTCCGACAAGGGCGACCGGCGGTTAATACATAAGATTCCGGACAGCAATATCAGCCTTGTGCTTGCCAAAGCGGAAGACGTGATAACATACTGTGAGCGCGGCGCGTGCCAGCTTGGAGTTGTCGGGCGCGATACGTTATTGGAACGCGGCGGCGAAGTGTTAGAACTGCGCGACCTAAGTTACGGCGCGTGTAAATTCGCCGTTGCCGCCCTGAACAGCACGGAGCTTAAAGATGTACGTGTCGTTGCGTCCAAGTATCCTAATGTAGCGCGTAATTTCTTTATGGAGCAGGGCGCGGACGTAGACGTAATCAAAATCGATGGCTCAGTGGAGCTGGCTCCGATACTCGGCGTTGCGGACGCGATTGTGGATATAGTGCAGACGGGCTCAACGCTCAAAGCTAACGGTTTGCAGGTTATCGCCGATGTATGCGCGGTTTCCGCGCGTTTGATTGCGAACCCCGCCGCTCTTAGGCTGTGCAAGGACGCCATCAGTGAACTGTTAAGCAAACTTGCGGTATAGGTTAAGGTTATGCAGACAGATAAAGGAAACGGCGGTTGCGCCGTTTCTTTCATTTTAATTTATTAACGTTGGTAAATACGTAACGGTCGGGGTCTAAATCTGAAAGATACTCAAACTCTCTGTCGTCTCTCATAAAAATTATTATATCGTCGTCAGTCGCCAGTGAGTATAAGAATTGATAATGTTCAAAAGGCGCGTATGATTTTTCCTCAAAAGTGTTACCGGTAATATTTAAGATGTAATAGGTGTTACTGCCGCGCACGTAAAACATCTGTACGTCTTTTATATCACTGTCTTTTTGATTTAGCGCCAGTTCAAGACCGCGCCGCTTTACAACGGGTTTTATCAAGCCGTCTTCAATTTTCCCGACCACACCGTAAGCCGAATAGTTACGCATATAGATATAGTTGCCGAAAACAGCTATTTCGCTTGGTCTGGATTCGTTTATGTAATCAGATAGCTCTTTATCTATGTTTAAGGTTTGTTCAACTTCAAAGTCTTTATTATATATATCAACAGCTAATAACCGAATACCGCTTTTATCGAATTTATCAGTTAATGCGTAGATTTTTTCGCCGTTTGTACAACAGGTCAAAATCATCGAGCCAACGGCTCGTTCCGCATTGAACTTTGACGACGTCTCCCTGTCTACGCTGCCGTCGTTCGGGTCAAAGATTTCTAAGTGTGTAATCCACCACTGAGCCTGACCTTTTTGTGTTTTCAACGCCAATACTTTGCCCATATACGGATAAACCGGAACGGCAGGACTTGATTCATTATCGGTATAATAGAGCTGCATACGGTTCGTACTAAGGTCTATCCCGTACAGATTGTTGTCAAATCCGCCGCTGCCGTTATCTGCGGCGTTATAAAAATACAGAACATTATTCAACAGAGCCGTCTCTTTCACACCGGATACAAAGTTGTTTACTCTGCCTACTTCTGCGGTTGCCCTGCCGTCGAAATAATCTCTGTAATACACGGCTTGATTGCCTTCAAAGGCTCCGTAAATATAACTGTCGCTAAGAACTTCTTTGGCGGAAGTTTTGTTTACACGATATCCAGTTATCGATTTTAGATGAAAAATATCCGTCGCCAAGAGTATCACAGCTATTGCCGTGACCGCAATAACAGCTATGCCGGTTGTCAGCGTTAACTTTCTTTTTGACACAACAATACCCCCCTGATTAGAATACGCAGGCGGCGCCGTAGTCCAGCGCCGCCGTCATTCAGTTAACTATTACCACATATATCCAAGACCATTATTATGATATGCTATATATAAATCGCTAATGGATTCTGAATACCAGCGATTATTATCATCTCCCATATATCCTGCCCAAGGATCACAAATTCTAAAAACTGATTTGTCGGTATATGAACCATAAACCGTTACATAATGTGACTGTAACCAATAAGGCCATCCCTCATCCGGATCTTCCCACACGCCTACAATCGGCGGACTGTCATAATCAACAATGCCACCGTATAAATCATTTTTAAGTTTAGTTTGGTTTTTGTCTCCTGCTACCCTTGCATAATCGTTATAGTTTTGCTGATCATTGATATATGCTACCATATCGTATAGCTCTGTTCCATATGTTGTTGTGTTGCATCCAGCCCTTACTGATGCTTCTGATGGAGTGCTTCCGTTTATGTATTTCAATGCCATACGAATACACGCAGGTCCGCAGGAGTAGTCTGTCTGCTGAGCATAATACGTGAATGGACTTAGCTGAATCCACGTTACCGCTCTTGTGGAATTTATTTTATAATTTTCATAAAACGAAAATCCGGCGGTAACCCCATTTTCTCCGGAAATTTTTTTAGCAATCTGCTGGGGTGTAAGAGTCTTGACCTGAGGGTTAATAGCTTGCCTTGCATCAGAGGATTTTTTTCCTCCGCTAAATCCCTGCCTCAGCACAGGATTTTGTTCGTTGAATTGCTGAATCGCCTCATAATCGCTTCCGTCAATTGGCGTAGGAATCGGATCGTTAGGTTCGCTTATTGTCACAGCTGCTCCTGCAAACATATTTGACCCAATTGTAACCAATGCAAAAAACAAAACCGCAAATCTAAAGATGTTTTTCTTCATAAGAATAACCTTCCGTTTAATTTTATTTGGATATAATAAATTATTATTTTCTTAAAAATACCACTGGCATTTGCCGCTGTCAAGAGTTTTTGTAAAAAATGTAACTTCTCACAATTTTATCCAATATTTTTGTGCATTTTAACGGACTGTTTTTGAAAATTAAAATAAAGGAAACGGCGCAACCGCCGTTTCCTTTATATGAACATTCAAAGTTTCTTATCTCCCGTACCGCTCTGCGAAGAAGAAGTAGCAGCTGCTCGCCCACGCGCTCCAGAACAGTCCGCGCTCGCCGAACGCCGTAAGGCTGCGGTCCTCGTGCCCGGTCAGCGCGTTGTGAATGTGGAAGTAGCCGTAGTCGCGCAGAATCGCGCAGTAGTTGTTCGCGACTTTAGCCGCGAGGTCATTCCGTCCGCAGGCGTCAAGCGCAATTACCATCAGGAACTGTGCGGGAGTGATAACGCTGCCCATCGTAAATCCGTGCCGGAAATACGGACTGCTTGGAGCCTCGCTTGCCAATCCGTACGGGGTGTCGCAGCCGTCTGGTCCGAACAGCCAGTCAATCGACTTGCTGATGATTTCCTGAGGCAGACGTTTGCCGAGTATCAGCGCAGCGTAAAGCGCGACGGTCTTGCTGTCACTGCGTTCGCCGGTAATCGGGTTGAACGCGAACCAGCGCTCTCCGTCCCAAAACGTCTCCGGAATCTTCTTTACCAATGCTTCGGACTTGGCTTGCCAGTAATCGCATTTCGCGCTGTCTGTGCCTATAGCGCGTCCGAATTTCGATAGAGCCTCCATACACAGCGCAAGCATAGCGTTCAAACCGGGGTCGGCGTTCGGGAATCCGCAGTTGAAACTCGGGCTGTCCTCCCAGCCGGTTTCGATTATGTGCTGGAACTCCATAATGCCGTCGTGGTCGCTGTCGCGGAAATTTACCCAGTAATTCGTCCACTTTTCAAGGCGTTCCCAAACCGCGCGTTTTTCATCAATCGGAATGCCGCTAAGGTCACGGTTCTCCATAAGCCACAGTAGCGCAAGTCCGTGTACAGGCGGCTTCAAGCCGTCGGAGGGCTGAGCGCGCGGGGTAAGCGCGTCCACGATACGCCCGTTTTTGTCCATTTGGTCAAAGCTGGAGGTATACACATTCCATGCAAGGTTAATGTCGTTGGACAGCCATACCGCCTGCATCGGCTGCTGCCATACGAACGCCGCCTCAAATATACAGTGTATCATTTTTATCATCGTGTGCTTATAGTCGGTTTCTCCGTCCGGCTCTACGGTCATCTGCCACGTCTGCCACAATGCTTTCAGGCGGCCCGGCTCGTATTTATCCGGCAGCTTCGGGCATACGCGTTTGCAGAAGCCGTCAAAGTCCGCAGTAACGTCCGCAAGTCCCTGCTCGTATGTAGGATACTCGGAGGTCGGGCGGTGCTGAGGATCGACCGTCCACTCCTCCATGCCGAGTAAAAGTTCGCCGTTTGCATCCGGAGCAAGTTCCCAGCTTCCGCGATTGGTAAGCGTCCCTTTAAGCGGCAGAAGAAGAACCTTAGTCGTACCGAACCCTACAAACTGTGAGCCTATGTCGTCGTTCTGCGCGACTGACGACGGCAGAGAGAAAAACGCCGCCGTACTGCGGTTTGCCCCGCCCGGAGTGATGCGAAGCGTCAAACCGTCCGTTCCCTTAGCCAGCACAAGCCGACGCTCGGCAGTCGTAAAGCGCACCTCGCCGAAGTTACAGCGCAGAACGACCTCGTAAGGCGTCGTATCAATGACTGTCGGCCACGATTTACCGTCTTTAATAAGCTCAAACTTTATTTGCCGGAATCCGTTCGGCGCGTTGAAGTCAGAGCCGTATTGAGTGCGGGTGTTCGCGAGCCACAAATTGCTTTTGCCGTACAGATCCTCGCCGTTGTTATCGTTGGCGAAAGAGAAGTACGAGCCTCTGCGCCCGAACGGCGCGTCAAGTAAATTAACGAACTTTTTGCTTTCTAACATATATGCTTCCTCCTGATAAGCTTTAATTTTGGTGAAATTATACCACAGCGGCTCTCTGATTGCAAGGATTATTTGAGGTTTTTGTACAGCTAAACTTATTTGCGGAAAGACTTTGCCCGCAGGTTAGCGGCGGCAGGCAACAAACGGCAGTTGATTTATGAGTATTAGACTTTTTGTTAATTTATATTCAATAAATTGTAAAAACTGTATAAAATTATATTAAAATTTTGTTAAAACTCACAATTGACATAGGTATATATTTATGTTAATGTAAGAATATAGTTAGATTAACAATTTTTTAGTTAATATTATGTCGAGTGAACAAGACGTGCTGAAGCGCGCAAGGAGGGAAAGATGCCAAAGTTTTATTTTGCTGCGTAAATGCAGAAACATCCATTAATTTATTTAGGAGGAAATCTAAATGAAAACATATAAAAGAATATTAGTTCTGCTGCTGGTTC
>JAITQY010000047.1 GCA_031288675.1 Oscillospiraceae bacterium
GGTAAATCCGGAAAATATGAAATCAATGACAGGCTGCGCGAGAAAATAGATGCGGTGTTCATAGGTGGATATAACGACGACGCGCAGACGAAAGCAACGATAAGTAAGACATTCCGTGAGTACGGCTATCTTGTTGATACGCACACTGCGGTAGGCTTAGGAGTGTTAGAGGATGTCCGCAAGACGGCAGAGCCTGAGGGACATACGGTAGTTGTTTCTACCGCAAGCGCGTATAAATTCTGCGGAGCGGTACTTGAAGCGATTGGGGAGGATTGCCCGGACGGCTTAGAACAGTTTGAAAAGCTAAGCAAGCTGACCGAGACGCCCATTCCGACTCCGCTTGCAGAACTTGCCGGAAAGGCGGTACGCTTTACAGATACGATAGAAAAGGATGAGGCACGGAACTACGTATGGCAGTATACGCGATAGGCGATTTACATCTTCCGTTTGGAGCGGCTAAGCCGATGGATATATTCGGCGGAGCTTGGAACGGGTATGTGGACAAACTTCGGGCCGGGTTAGGAGTGCTTCAGGATGAAGATGTTTGTGTGTTTGCGGGTGATCTAAGCTGGGCTATGCGGTTGCCGGAAGCTCTGCCGGATTTTAAGTTTGTAGATTCGTTCCCGGGCAGGAAGATAGTATTAAAAGGCAACCACGATTACTGGTGGGATACGGTCGGAAAACATAAAAAATTTTTGGAAGCTAACGGAATCAAATCCATTGAGTTTCTTCATAACAACCACTATGAGTATGAAGGAATCGGACTGTGCGGAACGCGCGGTTGGTTCTTTGAAGAGGATAAAGGCACGGAAGAAGACAGGAAAGTATTTGCGCGTGAACTTCTTCGCTTAGAGGCGTCGCTGAAATCGGCGGACGGATTGAAAAAATATGCGTTTCTGCACTATCCGCCGCTGTACAAAAACTACGAGTGCCGCGAGATAATAGCGTTATTTGAACAATACGGCGTTGAGCGTTGTTACTATGGTCACATTCACGGAGCAGGACACAGGTCGGCATTCGAGGGTGCATATAACGGCGTGGAATATACGATGATAAGCGCGGATTGGCTGAATTTTAGCCCCGTTTGCGTTGTGAAGTAATCCACGCGACTAAGAATATTACCACACAGCACAGAGTGGACAGCAGTATCGCTTTGCTGAAACCGAGTGTCGCTATACCGGTAACCTGTTGAGCATAATAGGCTGACGCGGGTTCATCAAACGGTACGAACTTGAACAGGATCATTACAATTCCAGTAGACAGCAATCCGTGCAGTAATTTACCGAGTATGTATGTGACGCTTCGGATGCCGCTGTTTGTAATAAACGAAAGCGCCTGACAGTGAACGCTAAGCCCAGCCCAGCCCAGCATAAACGCAGCCATTTTGATGGAGCCGTCACGTTCCGCAAGCGTAGCGCTAAGCGCGTTAACCCCGCTGGTCAGCTCAATAAATCCGGTTATCAAGTCCTGTATACGCGTAACCCTTGCTCCGGTCAATGATGATATAAACTGCGCGGCGTGCGGAATTAATCCCGACAGGAACAGCAGACGGATAAAGACGGTAAAGAAGATTACAAATCCGCAGATATTAAGCGCAGACTGTACGGATGATTTTACGGATGTTATAAACGCGTTGGAGAAGGGGACGGACGAGGATTTATCAGAAGCGCTTTTATTTACCGTCAGAGACTTTGATTTGAGGATTTCGCGCTTTCCCCAGTTGCGGAACATTATCCCTACAAGCACGCTTGCGGCGGCGTGAGCAAGGCAGAGAAGAACCCCGATGCCGCCGTCGCTGAATACTCCCGCGCCTACAACGCCGAGTATAAACGCCGGTCCGGAGTTGTTGCAGAAACTTAGCAGACGCTCCGTTTCTATTTTGGTTGTTTGACCGGATTTATAGAGTTGGATGGCGGTTTTGGCGCCGACCGGATATCCCCCAATAAGACCGAGTACAAACGCGGCGGAACAGGTTCCGCTTACATTAAACAGCTTGCGTGTGACAGGCGCGAGAAGCCGACCGAGCTTTTCCGCGATGCCAAGTTCCACCACCATTGATGAGAGCACAAAGAAAGGCATAAGAGATGGAACTATCACATCAAGACAGAGCTGAACTCCGTTTTTGCCTGCGGCAACGGACTCCTGCGGAAATACAACGAGTGAAATCAGAACTGCCGCAAGACCAACTATCACAGCCCAGTCGAAAATTTTCTTTCTCATATGTGAATTCTTATGCAAGAAAGCCGGTGAACTTGCATAAGAATTCGATATGAAAAACAATTTGCCGTTACTGAAATCGAATATATTTAACGATACGCTGAACAGCGGAGTAGTGTCCGAGACATTAGGGCGTTCCATTGTCACGATTACGGGACGTACAGAGGTTTATATTGAACACCACAACGGAGTTACGGAGTATGAAACCGAAACTGTAACCGTCGCAAGTTCCGGTGCGGCGGGGGATAAAGGAACCATACGTATCACGGGCAAGAACTTAACGATCAAATCAATGAATTCTGAGTCATTGGCTGTAACGGGGGTGATTGACACTGTTACGTTCGGAATGTGAGGTAATCGTCCGCGGTCGGCGTCCGGAGCGAATGCTGAATATATGCGCGGATAATAATATATCCACCAGAGCCGCAGTACGTATCAGCGAGCAGGAATTGCGTATCTTCGCGCTGCGCGCCGACGTAAAAGCGGTTGCCAAGCTTGCGGAACGTGCGGGGTTAGAGTGTGACATCGTGCGTGAACGCGGTACAAGCGCCGTTATAAAGCGGTTTCGTCACCGGTATGTTCTGTGGATTGCGCCTATGTTTGTTGTTGCGGCGGTGTTCATTATGTCGCAATTCATATGGGATATAGAGGTGGAGGGCAATGAACGCATAAGCACGAACAAAATCCTGAGCGTTCTTGACGAATACGGATTCCGGCAGGGGGTATTCGGACCTGAAGTGGATACACGGATGCTGTCCGATATGGTTCTGAGCCGTATAGATGATCTCTCATTTATGGCGGTGAATATCCGCGGCAGCAAGGCTGAGGTAATAGTACACGAACGAACGCTTCCCCCGCCTAAAGGGGAATTGTCGCTTAGTCAGCCTAAGGAGGTTTACTTGCAGTTTTCGGCTTCTATGCCGCTGAAATATACTTCCAAACGGTTTACAGGAGAGGAGGTTACAAATAATTCTTTGGTGGCTGGAAAGTTCAGAATAAATTTTTATTTTAGTACTGGTAATTATGGGCGGAGTTGTGATATAATAGAAGAAAGCCGCCGTTTGACCCTGTTCGGATATGCGTTCCCATTTGAGTGGAAAGTACGGCGAATACGTCCGTGGATAGAAGAAACCGGAACATTAGAACCGGAGCAGGCAGCCGCAATGCTTAAGGCGAGACTATCACGGAGGTTCGACGGAGAAATAATCGGGGAAGCATATAAAACAATAGTCAATAACGGCACAGTGACCGTGATAAGGAGTATAAAAACTTACGAATGACAGAAAAAATAATCAGCGTTGAAAGAATGGAAAGCCTGATAGACGTTTTCGGATCGTTTGATGAGAATCTTAGGGTAATCGAAAGCGAATTCGGCGTAAAGGTTTTTGACCGCGATGCGACACTGCGCGTAGTAGGGGAAGCGGAGGACGTGCAAGCGGCTGTAGACGCCATTGAGGGCTTAATGAATATGGCGGCTCGAGGCGGCGTCATAACCTCAGCGGAGACGAGGTATATAGCGGGATTAGCCAAATCCGGCGACAGTGATAAGATTACTGACTTCATCAACGGCGGCGCCATTTGCGTAACGGCAAAGGGCAAGCCGGTTAAGGCAAAGACGCTTGGTCAGAAGAAGTATATTGAGACCATTCAGCGCGAGACCGTTAC
>JAITQY010000136.1 GCA_031288675.1 Oscillospiraceae bacterium
AGCAGATACGGCAGTTCTCTAACGTGCCTATTCTGATACTCACCGCTATGACAGACGACGAGGACAAGCTACGCGGCTTTGAACGCGGCGCGGACGATTATCTGACAAAGCCGTTCAATCTTCAGGAGCTTAAAGCGCGTATCAAGGCGTTGCTTCGCCGCGCCGCGCCGTCTGCTGACGCTTTATCCGCGGGCGGAATCGTTACTATCGGGCATATTACCGTAGATTTTAACCGCCGTCAGGCATTTAGAAGCGGAGTACCGGCGGATCTTGCTACCAAAGAGTTCGACCTGCTTGCGGCGTTTATACGCAAGCCAGGAGTGATATTCACGCGCGAGGATTTGATGAGAGAGGTTTGGCTGAACAACAGCGAGGACAGCGACGCGGCTATCGCCGCCGCGGATATTCGTACCGTCGACGTGCATATACGCCGCTTGCGCGAGAAAATTGAGCTTGACCCGGCAAATCCGCAGAGGATAATGACAAGGTGGAAGATTGGATACTATTTCGAAGCGTAACATTTTTAACCGGATATTTAACAGGGCTCAGATAAAATACGCGATGAGCCATATTGGAATCATCGCTGCGCTTTTGGTGTTTCTGAACACCTTTCCGGTCGTGCGCCTGCGTGAGATGATGGTGGAAGGTAAATACCGTTCCCTGCAAAGTCAGGCGGCGCTTCTCAGCTCTTCTGTCGCGCCGCTTTCGTCCCTATACGCGGATGAGGTAGCGCGCCTGATGACGCTGCTTAACTATCCGGAGACTACGGAGGTAGTGATTGCGGACGCGTCCGGAATAGTGATATACGACAGCGGATATCCGGAGAACCCGATTTTGACCCGACCGGAGGAAACGGAGCTGGTGATTTTGACCGCGCCGGACGAGCTTATAACCGCGTTTGAGAGCAAGCAGGTGTTCAGCTCGCGGTATCGCGCCGGCGTACTTGAGGGAGCATTTGCGCAGCCGATAGTGTATAGGAACGCCATTATCGGCGCGATATATCTGCAAGAGACCGATACGGAGCAGGCGGCGATGATACCGTCTTTGCAGCATTCGTTATTGCTGCTTACCGTAATCATCATTATCGGGTCGTTTGCGATTGCCGTACTGTTGTCGTGGATATTCACGCGGCGTTTTTTAGACTTACTCAGGGCGCTTAAAATAATGCGTTCCGGCAACTATGACTTCCGTATGCAGGTCAAAGGCAGCGATGAGATTTCCGATTTCCGCGCGGAGATAAACAGTCTTGCGGAGCGGCTGAAGCGTGTGGAGGAACTGCGTATACAGTTCGTATCCGACGCCTCGCACGAGCTGAAAACTCCGCTTGCCGGTATCCGGCTGCTGTCCGACAGCATTTCGGAAAACCAGAATATGGACTCCGCTATGATACGGGAGTTTGTCAGCGACATCGGCGTGGAGGCGGAACGGCTTACGCGCGTTACGGAGCGATTAATGGAGCTTTCAAAAATCGACCGCGTATCGCCTGACGAACGCAAGGAGACGTTTGATTTGCGGGATACGCTGCTGTCCGCGATGAAACTGCTTAACCCTCTTGCGGGGCAGAAAAGCGTAACGATAGAGCATACTTTGAACAGCGTTTACGTTTGCGCCGACCCGGACATTATCTATCAGGCGGTGTTTAACCTTATTGAAAACGCCGTCAAATACAATGTCGCGGACGGATTTGTGCGGGTGGCGCTGTACGGGAGCGGAGGAGAGGCGGTACTGACCGTAGACGACACCGGCGTAGGGATACCGGAGCAGGATTTGCCGCTTATCTTTGACCGTTTTTACCGTGTGGACAAGGCGCGCAGCCGTGCGGAGGGAGGATCCGGACTGGGGCTTAGCATCGTCCGCGACGCCGTAGAAAAAAGCGGCGGTACGATAGCGGTAACTTCGCGGATGTCCGGCGGAACGCGGTTCACAATGACGCTGCCGGCTGCCGCTGATTATTAATACGGAGGTTTTCAAGGTGCATAATATCTCTAATCTCGGCTTAGCGTACATCGGGGACGGAGTTTACGAGCTTCTTGTGCGGGAGCGCGTATGCGGCGTAGGCGCGCCGAGCGCCGGGAAGATGCATAAAGAGGCTGTGAAGTACACCAACGCGGTGGCTCAGGCTGGCTATTCACGCAAAATGGAACCTTTGCTGACGGAGGAAGAACGCGGCGTGTGGCGGCGCGGGCGCAACGCGAACTCCGTCAGAGTGCCGAAAAATGCTTCGGAAGGCGAATACCATCTTGCGACCGCGTTAGAGGCGGTGTTCGGCTGGCTGTACCTGAACGGCAGTACGGAGCGAATCAGAGAGCTGTTCGGGCAAATAGTGAGTTAACACAGGCGGTAGGCGTTAGGTAGTAGGAGGTAGGGGACGGGAGTTAGTAGTCGACAGTCAGCAGTGGACGAAGGGAACGGGCGGCGTTAATCATTAACTATTAGTCATTAATCACTACTCGAGCATTATAGCACAACGTTTCTGATTTGTCAAGTGCTTTTTTGCGTTTTGGAGTAAATATTTTGTGAACAGAGTTTTGAATAATGTTTATCTGCACCTAAACCGTAAAAATTAAAAATGATTTTTCGTGCATATGATAATAATATTATAAATATATAGTAGTAGGGGCGGAAAAATGTTGATAACTCCAGCGAAGCCCCGTAAATCCTCAAAACTCATTGTGGATAAAATGTTGATAAAAACAGGGCTTTTTTCCGCCCTGTTTTTTAATTGTGGATATTGTTGATAACTCAATTGTTAACTTTGTTAACTTTGTTGATAACTCAAATATTTAAGCCCAAATATCAGCAGGGAGTTTTTAACCGTAATCACCGGATTAAGTCTTTTATTACCTCGCCGGCGATTATCAGACCGACGACCGGCGGAACGAAGCTGTTGGAGGCGGGAACGGCGCGGCGGTCAGTGCATTTGCGCGCGGTATCCGGAGGGCATACGCAGTTATTTTTGCAGGAAAGCTCCTCGCCCGCCGCCGCCGGAACGGGGGTTTCCGTGCTGTAGACGACTTTCAGCGCGGGTACGCCGCGCTTTTTGAGTTCACGCCGCATTACTCGGGCAAGCGGGCATATCTCCGTCTTGTAAATGTCGGTAACGGTGAACCGCGTAGGGTCAAGCTTGTTGCCAGCGCCCATAGCGGAAATTACAGGTACGCCGAGTTCGCCGCACCGGCATACAAGCTCCAGCTTAGCGGAGACGGTGTCCACCGCGTCAATGACATAATCGTATCGCGACAGGTCAACGCTGCCGGCGTTCTCAGAGCCGTAGAACATTCGTAACGCGTTAATTTCGGCTTTGGGGTTGATTTCAAGCAGACGGGCTTTGGCGGCGTCAACCTTGTAATCGCCGACGGTTTTCCGCGTGGCGAACAGCTGACGGTTGAGGTTCGTCAGGCATACGCGGTCGTCGTCGCAGACGTCGATAGCGCCTACGCCTCCGCGGACAAGAGCCTCCGCCGCGTAGGAACCTACTCCGCCGATTCCGAATACCGCGACGCGCTTGCCGTGAAGCCTTTCTATTGCTTGCGTGCCGAACATAAGGGCGGCACGCGAAAACTGATTTTGCATAAAGTTATTATAACATAAAGCTGAATATTTATCAAGCGTGAAAAAAATTCAAATACCCTCTTGACAGCTGGACTATTGTGTGATATTATATAGCAGTAATAAGTAATACTTCATACAAGTAATACATAATAGAAAGACCAACTATGAAAAGTCAAGCCTTATTTTCAAATTTTTATAAAAATTTTCAAACAGGGGTTGAAGATAAAAGCGGGAATGAGAAAAAGACCTGACAAAGCCAAGCCTGAAGCGAA
>JAITQY010000178.1 GCA_031288675.1 Oscillospiraceae bacterium
TGCCTTCGACAGCAAAGCCGAGTTCTTTCAGCGTCTTTACCATAAAATCACGCGGAATATCCGTGCCGAGAAACCGGTTTATCTTTGCGGCGTCAAGCTCTAATTTCTGCCCGGCGGCATTCGTCTTTATATCGCCGGATACATCTGCCGCACCCGGTATAACCTCGCCCGCACCGAGCAGTTCAATTAGCTCGCACGCGCGCTGTACTGCCGGAACTGTGTTCTCTATATCAAGTCCCTTTTCAAAGCGTCCGGACGCGTCCGTGCGCATAGCAAGCGCAAGCGCGGTCTTGCGGACGCTTACCCCGTCAAAGGTCGCGCTTTCAAGCACGATTGCCTTAGTATTCTCTGTGATTTCACTGTTTTCTCCGCCCATTACCCCGGCAAGACCAATCGGCTTTGTCGGGTCGGTAATCAGCAGCATTTCAGGATTCAGCAGCCGTAAATTGCCGTCAAGCGTGTACATCTCCTCGCCCGCTTTAGCGCGGCGCACGATTATTTTATTCTTCGCGACGCAGGCGTAATCGAACGCGTGCATAGGCTGACCGTACTCCAGCATTACGTAGTTAGTAATGTCAACAATGTTATTTATCGGACGTATTCCGCTGGCGCGAAGCCTCCTGCGAAGCCAGATTGGTGAAGGCGCAATTTTGATATTCTTTACCACGCGCGCAACATAGCGGGAACACAAATCTGTGTCCGCGATTTCTACCGTCAGCCAATCCTCTACTTTATCATTGGATGCCGCACTAACTTCCGGCACGGGAAGTTTCAATTCCTTGCCGAACGTAACCGCGCTCTCTCTTGCTAACCCTCTGATACTCAGGCAATCCGGACGGTTATTTGTGATTTCAAAATCCACTACGGTATCGTCATACCCTAATATTGCCCTCGCATCGTCGCCTGGATTCACGCCGAGCGTCTCAAAACCGGGTTCGTTGCTAAGCACAAGTATCCCATCAGTAATAGCATACGGGAAGTCGCGCTCATCTAAACCCAATTCTTCCAGTCCGCAGAGCATTCCCTCGCTTTTTACGCCGCGTATTTTACCCTTTGTTATCTTTGTACCGTCCGGCAAAACAGAGTTATGCAATGCCACGGGGACAATATCGCCAAGTGTGAGATTCTGCGCGCCGGTAATGATTTGCAGCGGCTCTGAGCCTCCTGCGTCAATCTGCGTGACCCACAGGTGGTCGCTGTCCTCGTGACGCGTAAGAGACATTACTTTGCCGATAACTATATTTTTAAGCTTACCGCGTAAATCGTCGCTGTATTCGACCTTAGAGCCGCTGAGCGTCATACGCTCCGCGAACTCTTTATCGCTTACCTCAATATCAACGAACTCGTTAAGCCACTCCCGCGAAAGTTTCATCTGTATGTTAAACTCCTTAAAGGTAGAACTAATATCTCTGTTATATCAGGCGCACCTTGCGCCTATGTATAAAAGCCTGAAATGTCAGACTGCGGCTGAATACTCAACCGAACTGCCGTAAAAACCTAAAATCGTTTTCGTACAGCAGGCGCATATCCGGAATTTTGAACCTGCGCATAGTCAGGCGTTCAATACCGATACCGAAAGCAAAACCGCTGTATTCTTCTGGGTCAATTCCGCACCTTGCGAGTACTTTCGGGTGAACCATTCCCGCGCCGAGCAGTTCTATCCAACCCTCGTCCTTACATACGCGGCAACCCTTGCCGCCGCATTCAAAGCACTGTATGTCCACCTCGCATGAAGGCTCAGTATACGGGAAGTGATGCGGACGGAACCGGGTTTTAACATCCGCGCCGTAAAGTCCGCGCATAAGCTCGTTAAGCGTCCACTTTAACTGACCCATTGTAACGCCCTTGTCAACTACCAGACCCTCTATCTGATAGAATATCGGGCTGTGTGTAGCATCGACTTCATCTTTGCGGTACACACGTCCGGGCGAAATTATCCTTATCGGCGGCTTTTTTACTTCCATTGTGCGTATCTGTACACTGGAGGTTTGCGTGCGCATACAAACGGTTTCATCCTCGTTAAGATAGAAAGTATCCTGACGGTCCCGCGCAGGATGTCCCGGAAGCGTATTAAGTTTATCAAAACAGTACTCGGAAAGCTCCACCTCTGGACCCTCCGCAACCGTAAAACCCATATTAAGAAAGATTTCCACAGCATCGTCCCATACCTGATACAGCGGATGGTGGTTGCCGAGTCTCTGCGCCTTTCCGCTGGGAATAGTAACGTCTGTTTTTTCCGAAGCCAGCCTTGCGTTAAATTCCGCGCGCTGAAGCACAGCGCGTCTTTCGCTGAGCGCGGTCTCAATTTCCTCGCGTGCGCTGTTGACCATAGCACCCATAGCCGGACGCTCCTCAGCTGAAAGTTCTCCCATCTGCTTTAGCAGCGCGGTAAGTTCCCCCTTGCGTCCAAGATATTTTACACGCAGAGTTTCGATTTCTGCGCTTGCGCTCGCCGCCGCGACTTCAACAAGTGCTGAACTTTTCAATATCGCTATATTCTCTGACATTCTTTCCTCCGATATACGGCACGTTCACCGAATTACACTGACAGCTATTTTATCATATTATTTTACCCTATTGCGCCCGGCTTGTCAACTACTTTTTAATATGAAGCCGAATGTTAGTTTAGTGAGATATGTCAGACCGAAAAGATACGCACAATCTGTACTTGAGTGGGTGTTGCTCGCAGCGTTAGAAGGATTGCTCCGGAATAACAAAAAAGCGACGGAGCAGATAAAAATCCGCTCCGTTTATAGTACGATATTTCCTGCTACTGAGTGACCATCAAGAAGAACCGTCATTACTCTTTGACAAGCGCTCCGGTTTTATCAATACGGCGCTTTTTCCCTTTCAGCATAACGGTTGCCGCTCCATAGATAAATTGAGCGGTATCACCCGGTTCTGCCCGGTCATATATAAACGGTATTACGGTCTTGCCGGAGCTATCAATATAGCCTATCTTTCCGTTTTTCATCGCGGGCGCCAGACCCTCGCTGAAGTAGTAAACCCAATCATATTGAAGCGGAATGACCTCTTCACCGCGTTTGTTGATAAAACCATAACATATACCACCAATCCCGTCTTTTCTTACGCCGCACAAACCGTCTTGAAAGGTATAAGCATAATCGTACTGAAAATCAATAACAACATTCCCTGCTTTGTCAACAAATCCAAGCTTGCCACTTTTGAAAAGCGCGGCAAGTCCTTCACTGAAAAATGGGAACACAAAATGACCGTTATTATTGTCCTCGTACTCTAATGGTATTACAACTTCTCCTGCTTTATTGATGTAGCCGCATTTTTTCTGTTTGTTTCTAACAAACGCAAGGTCTTCAACGAAGCCATAAATAAAGTCGTATTTGTCATTTTTATAGGTATAAATATGATCCATAAGCGTATTCCCGTTTCCTCTCCTCTAAATATGTGCGATAACGAACTATATAAATAACAGCAGAGCGATTTTAGTAGGCGCCCTGCTGTTACTGTTACGTTGCCGATTAGTCCGCTTTGTTCGCAAGTCTCTCGTATTTTGCCTTAGCGTTCTCCTCCGCTATTTGGAACAGCTTTTCGGCGCGTTCCGGGAATGTCAGCGTCAAACTGCTGTAGCGCGTTTCTTTCATAATGTAGCTGCGGTACGGTTCGGTAGGTTCCTTGCTGTCCAGTATAAACTTATCGGTTTCCGGGTCATACCGGAATAAATGCCAGTAACCTGACTGAACCGCCTCTTTCTGCGTTGATATAGACTTGCCCATTCCGTTCTTATTGCCGTGGTTGATACACGGTGCGTAAGCGATAATAAGGCTGGGACCGTCATAGGCTTCGGCTTCAGCGATCGCTTTGATTGTCTGATTATAATCAGCGCCGAGCGCGATTTGCGCGACATACACATAACCGTACTGCATCGCGATTGCGGCAAGGTCTTTCTTCTTTGTCGCCTTGCCAGCAGCCGCGAACTGCGCTACCGCGCCCGTCGGGGTTGCCTTGCTGCTCTGACCGCCGGTATTACTGTAAACCTCCGTATCAAATACAAAAATGTTTATGTTCTCGCCGGAAGCGATTACGTGGTCAAGTCCGCCGTAACCGATGTCATATGCCCAGCCGTCTCCTCCGAAACACCAGAACGACGGTTTTACGAACAGATCGCTCATCTCAAGGATTTCACGGGCTTCTTCGCAGACTTCACAGTCGCAGCGGTCAAGTTCTTTGTTCCAGACTTTCTCGAAATACTCAGGCGCGTGGGCTTTGAAGCCGTCGCGTTCCTCGTCTGTGAATGTGGTCGCCCAAATGAGCTTTTCTTCAAGCTCTTTAGAGGCGAATTTGGAAGCTTCGGCATCATCCTTAGCCGCGAGCCAGGCATCCATTGCGGCTTTTAGGTCGGGGTTATAATGCTCGCGCTTTACATAGGCTTCCACCAACTGAATCAGCTTTGCACGGCGTTGTTTACCAGCATACAGCATACCAAGCCCGAACTCCGCATTGTCCTCAAATAAGCTGTTGCTCCACGCCGGACCGCGCCCTTGTTTATTGACAGTATACGGAGTGCTCGGCGCGCTTCCGCCCCAAATACTGCTGCATCCCGTGGCGTTTGCGATATGCATTCTGTCACCGTAAAGCTGAGTAATCAGCTTTGCATACGGCGTTTCTCCGCAACCCGCACAAGCGCCGGAGAACTCAAACAAAGGGGTCTTGAGCTGACTGCCTTTAACGCTTGCCGCCGCAAACGGAAGCTTCTTTTCCGTGACGGTATTTACCGCATAGTCAAATGCCGATTGCTGCTCCGTCTGCGTCTCAATCGGCTCCATTACAAGAGCCTTCTCCTTAGCCGGGCAGACGTTTGCGCAGCTGTTACAGCCCAAACAGTCAAGCGGAGAAACCGCAACGCTGAATTTATAATCCTCACAGCCTTTTCCGGTCATCTTCGCGCTGAATTTAGTACACTTAGGAGCCGCCGCCGCCTCGTCCGCGCTGTACGCGAACGTCCTTATTGATGCGTGCGGACAGACAAGCGCGCACTGACCGCACTGAATACAATTCTCAGGTTTCCACGCGGGTACACTTACCGCAACCCCGCGCCGCTCAAATGCTGCCGTGCCTTGCGGAAGTGCGCCGTCCTTAGTCTCAAGAAACATGCTGACAGGAAGCGAATCTCCGCGCATCGCGTTTGCCGGAATCATAATCTTTTCAACGTAATTCTTCAAGTCCGCGCGGTCGGTTTCTACGGTCAGACCGCTTCCGCTGTCAGCCGGATTTGTCCAGTCCGCAGGGATTTTGAACTCCCTGATATTCTGCAAACCGGCGTCTACTGCCGCCATATTCATATTGACGATCTTTTCGCCCTTACTGCCGTAACTATCTACGATTGCCTTGCGCATAGCTTTGTCGGCGGCGTCAATAGGAAGAATGTTTGAAATTTTGAAGAACGCCGCCTGCAAAATTGTATTTGTGCGTCCGCCAAGTCCAATCTCACGTGCAAGATGTATCGCGTCCACAGTGTAGAATTTGATGTTGTTATCCGCAAGGTACTTTTTTGCCGCCGCAGGGATATGATCTGCGATTTCGTTTTCCTCCCACGGACAGTTCAGAAGAAACGTACCGCCGGGAATGATGTCCTGAACAATATCGTACATCTCCATATATGTCGGCGCGTGACACGCGACGAAGTTCGCTTTGGTGATATAATAGCTGGACTTGATTGCGTCCTTGCCAAACCGCAGATGGCTTATAGTCACGCCGCCGGATTTTTTACTGTCGTACTGGAAGTACGCCTGAGCGTTCAAATCCGTGTTGTCTCCGATTATCTTAATGCTGTTCTTATTTGCCCCGACTGTACCGTCACTGCCGATTCCCCAGAATTTACACGCAATTGCCGTAGTCGGAACGCTGAAGTTCTTATTCACCGGCAAAGACAAGTGCGTCACATCGTCCTCTATTGCGACAGTGAAGCCGTTTTTCGGGTTAGCACTGAACAGATTATCAAATACTGACGCAATGTGTTCCGGCTGTGTATCCTTACTGCCCAATCCGTAACGTCCGCCGACGATTTTGATCCCGCTGCCGTTCAGCGCGGTAACTATGTCAAGATACAGCGGTTCACCAAGCGCTCCCGGTTCTTTAGTGCGGTCAAGCACCGCAATATTTTTAACGGTTTCGGGCAGAACTTTCAGCAGGTGCTCAACGCTGAACGGACGGTAAAGATGAACGCTGATTAATCCAACTTTCTTTCCGTTTGCATTAAGCGTATCGACTACTTCCTCTGCAACGTCACAGATACTGCCCATAGCTATGATGATTTCCGTTGCGTCTTTCGCTCCGTAGTAATTGAACGGTTTGTAATTCGTACCGAGCCTACGGTTGACTTCGTTCATATACTCCTCAACGATTTCCGGAAGCTTCAGGTATAGGGTGTTGGAAGCCTCGCGGTTCTGGAAGAAGATGTCAGGGTTTTGCGCGCTTCCGCGCAGTACAGGGTGCGCCGGAAGATTTGCGCGCGCGCGGAACTTTGCAAGCGCGTCACGGTCAAGCATATCCGCAAGGTCGGCGTAGTCCCATACTTCCACCTTGCGCATCTCGTGCGAGGTACGGAAGCCGTCAAAGAAGTGCAGGAACGGAACTTCTCCCTTTATCGTTGCCAAGTGCGCTACCGCGCCTAAGTCCATTACTTCCTGCGGATTTGCCGCGCACAGCATAGCATATCCGGTCTGGCGGCACGACATTACATCACTGTGATCGCCGAATATACTCAGCGCGTGGCTTGCAAGCGCGCGAGCCGAGACGTGGATCACGCTCGGCAGACCCTCGCCGGCGATTTTATACATATTCGGTATCATCAGCAGTAAGCCCTGCGACGCGGTGAATGTTGACGTAAGCGCTCCGGTGACAATTGAGCCGTGTACGGCGCCCGCCGCACCGCCCTCAGACTGCATTTCAAGTACGCTTACCCGCTGACCGAAAATGTTTTCACGCCCGTTTGCAGACCATTCATCTACAAGCTCTGCCATCACGCTTGACGGTGTAATCGGGAAAATAGCGGCAACCTCCGTAAAAGCATAAGCAACGTGAGCTGTGGCTGTGTTTCCATCCATTGTTTTTGTTTTGCGCGGCATAGTGACTTTGCCCCCTTGTATTTTATTTATTCGCATAAATCGCCATTTTCATTATCTGTCCGTCATTCTAACACACTTCTTTATAAAATGCAAGTAGGAATATCGAAAAATTCATTTTCTAAATTTTCTCCAAATATAGTTTAGTATTCCCTGCGCGGTATTATTACAAATATTCAACAATATCTATGAATTATAGAAAGGCAAAAAATTTGATGGTTAATATACACAAAAAGCTCTTGACAAAGAACAAAAATGTTGTATAATATTTGTATAGATATGTTAACCATTTTTTGTTGTGTGAAAGGAGATTTTACAACTATGAAAAAGAACCTTATTCGTGTACTTACCGCTCTATTGACTATTGTACTAATTTTGTCAATGGGTACCGTTGCGTTCGCGGCACCTGTGGCGGGCAAAGATACTGCCCCGCTGTCAACCCCAATCGATGCAACCGATTACTCCGAGATAGCACGAAACAAAGCCCGAAGAGCAAACGAAGTTGAACAGCAAGGATTTGGCGGATTAAGAAAGGCTACCCCTGAGCAAGTTGCAAGGTCAGAAAATCAAATGAAGACATTAACGCAAGAACAAATTTCGCAATTGCAAGCGAAGGGCAAATTGGAAACTGCTTTTAGAGCTCTTGCAGAAGCTCAAGGGTTATCATTTGCGGAGCTTGCGGAAGAGCAAGGACTACCTGTAGATTTTTTTATAAGTAAAAAAACTATACCATCAACCTATTCCGTGGCTTCTCAAAATATTTTGAGAGCACCGCCAAGTTGGATAAGTCTATCTCCCTTTTATTATTATGCACAGGGGCAATCATACTCTTGTTTGGCTGCAGGGGTGCGCATGACGCTCAGATGGATTAACGGAACAGCGCCGACAGAAAATGTTGTTATGAATGCCTGTGATATTTCATATTGGAGTGGCGGAGGAATGCTTGAAGATGCTGTTGATTATATCAATAATATGCAAAATGCACAAGATTATTTGTGCGTTTATACTGCATCGCTTAACACAATGAAAAATCATTTGTATTATACGATTGCAGGGGTGGATTTGCCGGCCCTTATCGGAGTATATGAAGATGCTGCTGGAACAGGAATTTGGCCTTACGATTTAGCAAGCCATAATGTTACGGTATATGCTATAGCTGACAATAAAACAGGGGTTAATGTTTGTGATCCATATGCAGGCTATATGGATGAAGATGATAATAGATGGTATTACGTGAGCGCAGGGGATTTGCATGTGGCATATGAAGCCGCTTATAGCGGATATGCTTGGTAGATAGCTTCAAGGAGGTGCAAAAATGTGCGCCTCCTTGTGAATTAGTTAGGAGCGCATATGAAAAAGAAAACAGTAATCGCAGCAGTGTGTATGCTGATTGCGTTAGTTGGTGTTGTCGCTACTTTTCTTGCCTATAAACCGGCACATAGAGAACCGTTGGCAAGAATATGGGAAATTCCCACTGTTTCCGAAACATTGACAGGAATAGTCGAAGAAAAAGTGTCCGTGGTTGCCGTGTTAAATGATAGTTATATTTATAAACTTTTTTATGAAGATACTGTCAGAACAACCCCAAGACCAATCGGCAGAAGTCCCGATGGAATTTCTTACTACCGTAGATATTTTGACGATGGAGAAACAATTAAGCTTGGGACAATTAACCCTTTTATAATAGGGATGGGCGAAACCGCAATTGTTGACAATGTTTTATATTTTTGCGTTACATCCGCAGATGAAATGGGGAGCGAAAATAACAATCTGTATGGTATTGACCTTGCCACCAATCAGCTTGAAGTCTACTATACGGACAACGAAGTGATTCCTATTATGGAGATATTTGCCTATAATAACAAACTCTTATTTTTGAAAACTAAAAGAAACGGAGACGATGCACATTCTTATTTTGAGATTTTTGACCCCAAGGACGGCAGTATAAAAAAGGTAAATGAACATATTGTCAATCATCCACTCGACACAGGTTCAGTTATAATGACCTGTTTTATCAACGGCGATACTGTCTATGCTTGGGTGGACGAATATGAAGAAGATGGAACCAGAATATCTACAATTCGTGCATATGACAAGAGTTTCCGTTGCATTCAAACAATAAGCCTTGGTGAGGTATCCGATTACATCAAAGAATCCCGTGTGGATCAAATTGCCGTGTTCGGTGACTATATTTACTTGCACAATCTGTCAGGATACAATGTAGTCGGCAAGATAGAAAACGACACCATAAAAGCGGTGTTGAAAAAAAGAGATTTAATGCTCCGCCCAAATGAGAAAAGCGGCAAAATGCAAGACATTCAGATGTTTTATGTACGTCAAACAAATTCGTACTATATTCTAGACATTGAAAATGATGAAATTACGGAAAAGTCACTCGAACCATTTGAAGATTATATCACCAGAGGCGCACAAATAAATGCTGATACAGTCTTGATAATTCAAGAAGGAAAGCCCGGAGAACACATCAGCGATAAACCCTATCGCTATATAATCTGCAACATTGACTCATTAAAATAAAAAACAGGCAGCTGTTGAAAACAGCTGCCTGTTTTTTTATATTGCATTTATCCGTTCTTTTTCCTTATTTCCGCGCGTTTGATTTTACCCCCGATAGTCTTTGGAAGTTCATCTACAAACTCAACGATACGCGGATATTTATATGGCGCGGTGACCCGCTTAACGTGATCTTGCAGTTCTTTCACAAGGTCATCGCCGGGCGCGTAGCCTTTGGCAAGCACTACGGTCGCCTTTACTACCTGTCCGCGTATCGGGTCGGGCGCTCCGGTGATTGCGCACTCCACAACGGCAGGATGCTCAATTAGAGCGCTCTCAACCTCAAACGGACCGATTCGGTATCCGCTGGATTTAATCATATCGTCGCTGCGTCCGACAAAATAATAGTAGCCGTCACTATCGCGCCAAGCCATATCATGCAGATTGTAATACTCTCCGCCGAGCGCATCATCCGTAGCGTCAGCGTCGCCGTAGTAACCGACGAACAATCCGGTGGGCTTCACCGCAGGAAGGCAGATACCTCCCTCCTCGCCGTCCTCGCTCTCGTTATAGTCTGCGTCAAGCAGTCTTGCGTTCACTATCGGCGAAGGCTTGCCGGTCGAACCCGGTTTGATAGGATCCCAGCCGAAGTTAGCTAACAATACCGGACCTTCCGACTGACCAAAGCCCTCGTATATCTCATGCCCCGTGTATTGCTTCCACTGTTTTACGACCTCCGGATTCAGCGGTTCACCCGCAGTTGCGCAATGGCGGATACTTGACAAATCAAACTTTGTCAGGTCCTCCTGCAACATAAACCGGTACATAGTAGGCGGAGCGCAGAATGTCGTTACCTTATACTTCTCTAATACAGACATCAGTTTTGACGGAACGAACTTATCCATATCATAGCCGAATATAGACGCGCCGCAAATCCACTGACCGTAAATTTTACCCCAGCCGAATTTAGCCCACGCGCTGTCAGCTACGCTCATATGCAGCATATTTTCCTCAACGTGCTGCCAGTACTTTGCTGTAAGAATGTGTCCTAACGGATGTATAAAATTATGCATTACCATCTTAGGCATTTTTGTGGTACCGGACGTAAAGTAAATCAGCATTATATCTTCGTTCCGCGTCACGCGCCCGAGCGTCCACTTATCACTGACAGACTCGTCCTCAAGCACGTTATCAAGGTCAGTCCAGCGCCCGCGGGTATCAGTCTCTCTTTGACCGCCGTTAACGATAAGGAAGTTAGTTAAGCTCGGCGCTTCCTCCGCAGCCTGCTCTGTCTGACCTATTACAAAGTCGTCGTCCACGCAGATTATTGTCTTAACATTGCCGGAGTTTGCGCGGTACGCTATGTCCTTTTTGGTCATTTGCAAACTGCCCGGAATAACGATTGCCCCGAGCTTATGCAACGCCGCAGCGCATACCCAGTATTCCCACCGGCGGCGAAGTATCAGCATAACCATATCGCCTTTGTTGACGCCGAGGGAGTGAAGATAATTGCCGGCGCGGTTGCTCAGACGGCTAATATCTCCGAACGTAAATGTACGTTCGTGTCCGTGGTCGTCAACCCACAGCAGCGCCCGCTTGTCCGGTTCAACCTCTGCCCAGGCATCGACAATATCGAAGCCGAAATTGAAGTTTTCCGGCACATTTATTTTGAAATTTTCCTTAAAATCATTGTAAGAATCGAATTCGATTCGGTCTAAAAATCGCGGCAGCATAAAAAATCCTCTTTCTTTTATAAATTTTAGAGTTAGATTTTTTTCGCCGCGACTATAGCCTCACGGCTTGTCATAGCCGGAATTGCGGTCGACAGCCCAAGAGACATAGTACCACCCCTTTCATAAATCGCGCTAATTCTCTAATATTAACGCAAAAGGTAAAAATTTATCAGCCCACTCTGATTCAAGTGCTAAAAATAAATTGTACAACTTTTTTTCAGTTTGTCAAGTGTTTTTATTTCAGCAATTTTATAATCCGCGGTATAGTCGGTGGTAAACAGTAAGGGAAGCGAAAAGATTTCCGTTGTACGCATACATGTTAATTCTTCTTTTGCGCAAAATATGTACCGTGTAATCAAAGATAGTATCAGATTAGTACGGAGTGTTAATCATAACTATTTATCGCTGACCGTCAATTTGTTAATTACCGCGCCGATTATTACGATATTGGCACATAGGTATAGCCAAATCATCAGAAAAATTACAGCGGAGACAGAGCCGTATACAAGCGAATACTGCGCTGAGGACGCAACTGTTACAGTAAAAATCACTCCGGTTGCCGCCAGTCCGAATGCCGCAAGGAATGCGCCGAGCATATGCCGTGTTCCCGGCACGGCGATTCGGTAAAGACCCCAAACGAGTATCAGCAAAATCACAAACAAGAGCAAATAGCGCAGGATAGGCAGAGTTCCGCCGACAAACAGAATTATCAAAGCGCCAAAGACTACCGCAAGGAAACCGAGCGCGTATACGAAGCTCCAAATGAACGGCATCAATCCGGATTTGCCTGTCAAGCCGTGTATGCCCCGGATGATCTCAATAGCGGAACGAAACGCGGCGCTTCCGGCTGTCAGCATAAGTATAAGAGCGACTGCAAGCATTGCTCCTCCTGCGCTTCCGGCGATGTATGCGGAGTGTTCGCCTAACAGCGACAGCACGGAATCCGGGATGATTCCGCGTACCCAGTCAAGCGCGTCGTTTGCCCGGATATTCAGGCGGCTGAGCATTGTATGAACGCATACAAGCAGCGGAAAAATCGACAGAATAAGATTATACGCAAGCTGAGCGGCGGTTCCGTCCGCGTTGTTACTTGTATAAAGTTTCATTCCGGTCTTGATAAACGGCAGAAGTTTCATTTTGAAAAATATAATAAGGTTAAAATTATTGGTATTGCGGGACAATTTCCGCGATGTGTAAATCACAGGCGTTTTCTGCCGAGACGTTCGGTGAAACGCTCGGGATCGTCCCAGAAGCTTGATACGAGTACAGACGCGCCGAAAGCGGCGAGTGATATAAGGTAGTATGCGCACTCTGAAGCGATAGAATACGGCGATTGATAGAAAAATTCCGCAAGAATACGCAGGATCAGCGCGGCGAACACAAACATAATATTCGGCTCTCTGCGCTCTCCGTGAAACGCATACCATATCAGCCGGACGGTTCCTGCAATCAGCGCGAACGTACATAGGTACTCCGCCGCGATTAATATGTGCTGTGATGCGGTTTCGCCGGCAAGAGCGGTGAACATATCGTCCAGCGCCTGACGGTTCTCCACGGGCGCGCTCTCAAGCAGGGACGCATATCCGGCGTCGTTAAGAGAGCTTGCGATAGCGAGTTTTGACATCGCGGTAAACCCACGCATTATGATTATCGGAATTATCGCGAAACCGACAGCCAAACCTGACGGATTTGCGCTGGTATCCCACGCTTTTGCGGTCAGTTTGAAAGCGAGGAATATTCCGGCGACCTCCGCGCACGCGATATAGAGTACCCGAAGCATTGTTCCGCCGGTTCTTGGTATTACAAAACCCGGAAGAATATAGCCGAATATCACATATGCAATCAGCCCCGTAAAAATAGCAAGTTGTTTCAGGTTGCGGCGGTACACATAGTAGATATAGTACATAAGCGGCGGCAGTAAACACGACGCGGCAATCAACCACAGTGAGTTGATATACGAAGCGTCAAAACGAAATGTGTCAGACATAGTAAAATTCCTCTTTGGCAAGTTAGTCGACAGTCCATAGTTGGCAGTCGAGAGTGGACGAGAGATAGTCGGCAGTCATTAGTCGGGAGTAGACAGTGGACGAGAGAAACGCCCTGCGGGGAACGAGGGATATATCGGGCGAGCGATGGCTCGCCCCTACGGGAACGGGAGAAACGCCACACGTGGGACGGGTTTAGATTACAGAGACGTTAATCATTAAATATTAGTCACTAATCATTACGCAAGTATTATAGCACAAAGTTTCTGATTTGTCAAGAGAAAATTTGTGTGCAATCGTAAATAATTTATGAACGGCAAAAGAAAGATACATGCCGGAAGCTATAGTTTGTCTTGACAACATGGCACAGGGAGCGTATAATCAAGCTATAAATATTTGCGCCGGAAAGGGGTTCTGAATGCTGTACGTCGTTGCAACGCCGCTGGGTAACGCGGATGATTTGTCTCCGCGCGCTGCCGAAACGCTTCGCGGGGTTGATTTGATACTATGCGAGGATACGCGTACTTCGTTTCCCCTGTTAAAGCGGCACGGGATAGAAACGCCGCTGAAGTCATATCATAAATTCAACGAGCGCGCACGCGCTGACAGCATAGCGGAACTGCTTAGCGGAGGTACAAACATCGCGCTTATCACCGACGCAGGGACTCCGTGCATATCCGATCCCGGCGCAGTACTTATAGACACAGCTGTCAGCGAAGGCGCGGAGATAACAGCCGTACCAGGTCCGTGCGCGGCTATAGCGGCGCTGAGCATAAGCGGATTTAACGCCGCTTCGTTCGTGTTCCGCGGATTCTTGCCGCGCAAAAAGGGGCAGTTGGCAAAGGTGATCCGTGCAACGCTAAGCGAGCCAAGTCCGGTGACGGTCTTTTATGAGTCTCCGCTGAGGATAATAGCCACCGCGGCGTGTATGGCGGAGCAAATCCCGGATTCACGGGTTTGCCTGTGCAACGATTTAACTAAGCCGCATGAGCGCGTTTACCGCGGAACTCCGCATCAGGTTTTGGAAGAGCTTCAGGCGAACCGTAATGCCGCGAAAGGCGAATATACGATAGTTCTCGCACGGGCGAATATTAAACCGTTCAAGTTAGATGACGATGACAGCGAGGAGGATAACGATGACAAAAATCAGTGATATATATAATTTTATCGGAACGAAAGCGCCGTGGGATACAAAGCTAAACTTCGATAACGTCGGGATGTTAGTCGGCGATGCGGAGCGCGGGGTCACGCGGGTTTTAACCGCGCTGGACATTACGCCAGAGGTGATAGCGGAAGCGGCGGAATTCGGGGCAGAGCTTATCGTATCGCATCATCCGGTTATTTTTATAAACGCGCTGACAAGCGTAACCGCGCAGTCCGCGCCGGAAGTACTGGCATTGG
This sequence comes from Oscillospiraceae bacterium, assembly GCA_031288675.1. Lineage (GTDB taxonomy): Bacteria > Bacillota > Clostridia > Oscillospirales > Oscillospiraceae > JAISJH01. The sequence goes on from JAITQY010000178.1 coordinate 14,734, forward strand.
CGGAGTATAAAATCGCGGCGATTTGCGCCCACACGAACCTTGACGCCGCGCCGGAGGGCGTTAATTTTCATCTGGCGAAAAGGCTTGGCTTAATTGAACCGTATGAAGCGGTCGCATCCGATGGAGTGGGGCGTATCGCAAATCTGCCGCAGCCGGTGAAAATGCAGGATTTTTTGAAAACTGTGTCGGCGGAACTGAAAACCCCGGTGAGATTTTATGATTCCGGAAACGCGGTAAGCAGGGTAGCGGTTTGCGGCGGCTCCGGCGGCGACTATGCCAGCGCGGATGAAATAGCGCGACACGGCTTTGACACGCTTGTTACCGCCGATATAAAACACGGGCAATGGCTGACCGCCGTTAAACTTGGATTGAACCTGATTGACGCAGACCACTTCGCCACGGAGAACGTAATTGTACCTGTGCTGTGCGGCTGGATCAGCGAGGCATTCCCCAATTTAGAGGTCAAAGTTTCGGAGAGATACGGGCAGACTGTTAAGTTCTTTACGGGGGAATAACATAAAAGCGGGGAGGGCGTTAGCCCTCCCTTTATCAGATTGTTAAACAGATATTCCGCAGTGACGCATATGCTGTTAGTTCTCGTCAGAGAATTTAATATTGTGGTCGCCGCCTCCGCTGCTCATAATATATTGCGTGCCGTCTTTCCGTATAGGATAGGACTGCACATCGTCAAGAGCAAGCCCTGTGTTCGGATTGACGCGGGACCAATCTTTTCCGCCGAAATTCCAGTTGTTCTGCGTATACCTGTGGAATTGACCGAAGGCAACGTTGTTGAACGTAACTTCGCGAGTTTCACCATTCGTTTTAGAGTATCGTATCGTTAAGTCACCCAAAAGCGCGAAATTGCACTGACCCCAATCGTCTCTGAAAATTGAGTGTAAAAGTGTGCCCAATCCGTTGCCATCGCCCACTGCGTTGTAAAACCACCGACCGGGCGCGCTTGTGCGTGTCTGCCGATAGGGAATGTGAGCGTGTCCGTACCGCTGTACGTCTGCCCGACCGCAAGGCTATGCGGCTGACCGTCCGAAACCATAAAATCTGTAAGTGTGAACGAAACGCCTAAAATTGTTGCGACGTTTTTGCCGTCGCTTATCCTGACATCGTTAGTTCTTATCGCCGGCAGGGTGACGGGCGGCACGGTTGCTACGGGCGGGACGATAGGCGGAAATCCGCCGCCGCTGTTGCCGACGTTAAGACCGCTGTTATATCCGGCGTCATATCCTGTGTTGTATCCGGCGCTGTAGCCCCGGGCGTATTCGCTTCCGTAACCGTTGCCGCAGCCGCAGGAAGGCGCGGACGCCCCTCCGGCTTGGCAGTAACCGGCATTAGAACATGCCGCGCCGCAGGCGCAATTGTTTGAAATGTTTTCGCAATACATAATAATTTCCTTTCTTTGCTATGTCAGAGAGCACAGCCTCCGACAGAATACTTACTGTTCCCACCCAACCGCCCGCAAGTTACCAAGTATTCTTTTTGAAAATCAAAGTCCTTTGCATTGACAGGGACTCAGCCACGGTCCTGAGCACCATTTAGCGTAGAGCGTCGTGTTCTCGTCAATTGGAGAGCCGTCGTAAGGGATGGTCAGCTCCGGATCAAGGTACCATCCGCAGAGGTCATAACCGGGCTTTTCCGGCGCGTTAAGCGGACAGGCTACCCCGCCTTCCACGACACGGCGCGACGGAATATCGTTAGGCTGACCGCCGTTAGTATCGTAGTTGACAAGGACGGTTGTCAGCTGAGCCAAAGTTCCCGAACCGACGTTCGGGTCGCCGATGTCCCAGTTGTTATATCCGTTTGTAAAAGGATAAGTCCAGTCAGTGTTTTGAATATTTGTGTTGTAATTTGAATTAGACGAAACGTCGTTAGTGTATGCGAGCGTGGCAAAATTGCAAGAGAACGCGGCATCCTGACCTATTTCAGTCTTGGACAGATCTGTTGTATACAGCGCGCCGCCATACGCTCCTGACCAGTTGCCGATCATATCGCCGCCGGTCATATCGAATCCGCCGCTGTTGTATACAGCGCCGCCGTACGCCCCGCTGTCGTTGTCGGATATTTCGCCGCCGGTCATAACCATTGCGCCGTTATTGTTAACGCCGCCGCCGTAAACGGCTGAGTTGCGGTAAATATGTCCGCCGTTCATAGTGAAAGCGCCCGTGCTGGTGTTATTGACCGCGCCGCCGGTTGTATCCACGCCGGTTGTGCTGTTGTCGTTATTGCGCAGCACCGTTCCGTTGTTTACAGTCAGCGTCCCGCTGTTTTTAATCAGCGAACCGCCCGCTCCGCCTGTCGCGCTGGCATTGTATGCCGTTCTGTTTCCGTCGATGACAATATTGTCGAGCGTAAGGTTGCCGCCGGCAGGAACCGTAAACAGGTCGCCTTTCACGCCTCTTGTAATCTGGGTCTCCGCACCGTTTCCCTCGATTGTAATGTCTTTCGCCGGAAGTGTAACGGGTGACGTAATGGTAAATGGTCCCGTTACGTTTATTACAGCCGGCGTATCCGAAGCCGCAATAGCGGTTAACGCTGAATTCAGCGAAGCCTCGCTGTTTACATCGTAAGTTGTGGCTGCCGCGGTTGGATTGATAGGATTCATTTTTTATTAAATACTCCTGTTAAAATAGATTTTACTTCTTCAGTCATCCCCCGCAATACTTTGCAGGGGATGACGTTTTCTCCTGCTTTATTTAGCGCAAACGGCTGTATCTTTAGGAAATCTTTAATATCGTAAGTTCTACTGCGGCGCACCTCACGGCGCACTTGGACAGATTTCCGATCCAAAGCTCGGATGGCGTATCGCAAGAAATAACCATACTTCCCGACAGTTCCAGCGGCTGTCCCAAGCAGAACGCGGTAGACGGAGTAGGATAAACTTTACCGTTGACAAATACTCCGACCGCGATATTTGCCGGGCAGCTGCTTAGCACCGTAAGGCGGTAGCTTACGAAATACCAGCCGGAATCCAGCCGGACTTTATTCTGGTTAGTGTCTGAACGAACGCCGCCGCCCTTTTGTGCCACAATACTTTGCAGCGGTACGGGACATCCGCAGGCGCACATCTGAGCGCACTCCGAAACGATATAAAGCGCATCGCTTGATAACGTTCCCGCCGGACCGGTAGCTCCGCGCGGTCCCTGAATGCCCGGCTCTCCACGCGGACCGGCTACGCCGGGTAATCCCTGCAACCCCTGAAGCCCTTGCGCTCCTGTCGGACCTGCTAATCCCTGAAGCCCTTGTGCTCCCGTCGGACCAGCTATCCCTTGAATGCCCTGCTGACCCGGTGATCCGGCGGCTCCGGTTGCGCCTACCTTTCCGATGAAGCTGTCGCCGCAATTGGATACGGAGAGTCCGCTTGCTGTAAATGGCGTACCTGACGGATCAGGCAGGTTCTCAATAAGCTGATTTGTGTCTGTGTCGATTACCGAAACGCTGTTGTCGGCGTTGAGGAAATAAGCTAAGCCGCGTTTTGTATCCACCGAAGTATCCACGATTTTCTGCGCCGGAATATCAAGCGTTGTAACCTCGCCGGTTTGCGTATTTACCGCATACACAGTATTGGTCGCGGAATCCTGCGCATATAGCACATCATTATTAGCGTCCAGGGCAAGCTGACTGGCGTTAGGTATATTCAGCGTACCAATCAGCGTTCCGTCTCTTATCATTTTAATGCCGTGATTATAAGCCGCGTAAGTGATATCCGTTGACGGATTGATTACAAAGTCATTCAGCGGCTGTCTGGCGACGAAGCTGAGTCTCGGCGATTTCCCGGCAGCTTTTATCTGCTGTAAGGGGCTGTTCATGCGCGGAGCAATCAGGCTATCCTCGCTTAACACTGTATTGGTCGCGGTATCAATAGCGGCGACCTTAGTCCCGTCCGCGCTGGTAACATAAAGAATATCTGAGGCTGAATCTAACTCTATCTTTCCGGGTGTAAAGCTCAACGGTATGCTGACTTGAATGGAATTAGAATCGGTGTCCATTACGTCAATGCAATTGCTGTCGCAGGCTATGAAAAGCTTATGGTACACAGGATCCACTACGGTACAACCGGGCGAGCCGCTTACGGGTACGCTTGTTACGCTCTTATCAGTATTTACATTGAATACCCGGATTGCGTTGTTAGTATCATCAGACACATAGGCAAAAACATCTCCGCAGTTCATAGGACCTATTTGCCCTGCTTCCCCCGTGGCTCCCGTTGCACCGGTTGTTCCGGTTGCGCCAGTAGCACCCGTTGTTCCAGTTGACCCAGTAGAGCCTGTTGCTCCTGTTTCGCCAGTAGCTCCGGTAGCTCCGGTCGAGCCAGTTGCGCCCGTTACACCGTTTTCTCCGGTTGCGCCAGTAGCTCCCGTTGTTCCAGTCGCTCCTGTAGCACCAGTTTCTCCAGTGGCGCCTGTTACTCCGGTTTCACCGGTAGCTCCGGTAGCGCCAGTTTCACCTGTTGCTCCCGTTACTCCGGTTTCGCCCGTTGCGCCAGTCGCTCCTGTAGCCCCAGTCGCTCCGGTTGCGCCGGGCTCACCAATAAGGCTGTCGCCGCAATCGTTAACCGCAAGTCCGGCGGGATCAGCGGCTACGTCAGCGATGGTTTTAGTGACTTCTCCCGTTTCCGAATTCACTACGGAAACGCTACCGTCATTTTTCAAAAAATAGCTCACGCCGCACTTGGGGTTTACATCTGAGTCCGTCACAGGCAGCGAAGAAGTGCCTGTTCCCGGCATCTTAAGTGAACCTGCGGATACCTTTACCGGATAAATCGTACCCGCCGAGTCCTGAACGTAAAGAATGTGATTGCCAGGATCCATAATGAGCTTTACGGCAGGATTGCCGCTCGGAAGGGGAATTGTTCCGTTAATCTTTCCGTCGTCTGATACTAATCCCGCGTCAGTTGCCGCGTACACTGTGCCGGTCGAAGGATCAATTGCCACATCGTGAACAGGTGACCCCATCGCGAGCGTAGGTGACATCCCCGTTGATGGGTTTACAACATTTATATTTTGACTTGTGCCGTTGTCATTTACGGTATATATCGTACCGGTTTTACTGTTCACGGCAATCTTGGTTCCGGGGTTTGCCGGGGTAAGCGTATTTTCCAAAGTATTTGAGGCGGTATTTATTACCGCAATCTTGGTTCCGTCCGCGCTGGTGACGTAAAGCTTATGGGCAGCGGAATCCAAAACAGCACTGCCGGGCGTAAAGCCCAGCGGGATGGTATCTGTCACATCATTGCTATTAGTATCCACCACGTCAACGCCGTTGCTTGTAGGTACGAATACTTTGCGGTAAGGCGCGTCCAGCAAAACTCCACTGGGTACGCCGCTTAGATTAAGAGTGGCTACAGTGTCTCCGGTGTTGACGTCGATTACCTTGAGCGTATTGTCTTTGGCGTCGGCTGCATAGGCGTACATAGAACCGCAGCAGGAGCAGCAATTATCAGCCACCAAGACATTCACGGTGTTGCTTTTGAAAGATTGGCTGATTTCATCGCCGTCAGCGGAGGTCATTGCAACATAAGACGCATCGGCGGTATTGGGAATGATTCCGGTTCCGAGCACTTTTGCGTCAAATTCAACCGTTGCGCTGGCGCCTGGTGCTAAATCGCCTATGCTGATTCCCGTGTTGGGGTTTTCGGCGGCGTGACCCGTACTGCTGCCGCCCACCTTTACGCTGCCTGGCACGAATGAAAGTCTGGGGTCAAGCGTGTCTGTCATAACAACGCCTGGCATTGTTTCGGCTTCGTTATTTTTTATCGTTACGGTATACGTTACCGTATCGCCTAAGGCGGCATTTTTCTTATCAACTGTTTTTACGATATCAGGTTCAAGAGCGCTAAACGGAGAAACGCAGATATCATCTATAATATAGTCGTTGCCGATGATCTTGGGTCCCTCGGAATTTAGATTTATCGTCATCTGGGTGTTGTTCCCGCTGTCAACAATGCCGCCTATCTGTGTCCAAGTCAGCATGTTGCTGTTAGGTGTGTCGTTCATCGTCTGGCTGAACAACTGATTGTTCGCGCTATTCCCTGTTACGGTGATGCCCATTTTGGCGTTTGCCTGTGTAAGATCAACGTTGCCCGTAGCGTCATTGTAGGACAATACGTCGCTGTTGCAAAGGCTGGCGACCCAAAATGTGACACAGTATTTGGTGTTGGGCGTAACGGGGATGGTCTGCTTGAAAAAGGTCGTTCCTGGGTTATCGCCGTTCACAAGCAGGAACCGGTCAGTTTCATCTCCCGTGTCATGCCCCGCTGCAGACAGCCAAACATATCTGCCGCCGCCGGCATCAAAGAAGATGGGTGCGTCATAGCTTGTCATGTTTGTGACATTGACCTTGCCATCCCCGTCCATCTCCGCCGGCGTACCTGAATAGGTCAAGCCCTGAAGCGTCCCGGGGTAGGGGTTAGTCGGCGCTATTGTCCATGGTGCCGAACCTGCGGGAAGGGTTCCGAAGGTGCCGTTATCGGCGGCGGTGACCAAGTTTGTGCGGTTGCAGCCGCAGTCACCCACCACGTCGAGCGGCCGGTCTACAAACGGCGCGTCTATAAAGTCCTGGTTCGCAATTGTCGGCTCGGCAGCCACCGTTAGATTGATTGTATTGGGCGTTTCGGAATTAAGACCGTTGGCGGACGCATCGTGGCTCGGTATCGCCGAAATCGACGGATCTTTAGGGGTGGGCGGCTCCATAGCGGCAGAATTGTCCCATGAAGCCGTTCCGGTGGCGCTCGCGGACGCACCGTACGCCTCCACAATTTTATAATTGCCGGCAGGTACGTTAGAAAAAGTGTAGGCGCCGCTGGCATCGGTTAAAACGCTGATGCCCTCACCGGTAGACGTGTTATACAACACAACTGGAATGCCCGCTTCTCCAGTGGAAACCATATTGGCTCCTGCCTTGTTGGTAAGCATTCTATTTGCGTCATAAAACACATGCCCTGTTATAGTTGACATTTTCGATGTCCTTCTTTCATAATTATTATTAGTTGCCAGAGATCAGGGGGCGGAAGCTCTCAGCAAAGATGTCTTCGTCGGCAACAAGCGTTCCCGTACGCAGAACGCCAATGCTGCCAATTCAGTTTGCTTGCTTTTCTTTCGTTCCTGAAACCATATGGCTTTTAGGTCTAAGGCAATTTGCTTCCCAGGTTCATTTGAGCTAATATAAGTCAAATATTAATGTTTGCGCTTTAGACCATATTGTCCTTTAGATTGTTAAACCCTGGTACTGGTGCATTATACAAAGCACATAAAAGAAGTGTTCTCTCCGTAGATTTCATAAAAAACGGGAAATATCTATCTTTAATTGCCGTCTGTTTTCTTGCTATTAACTGTGAAATTTATTATGGAATATAATTAAATTGATTGTATAAACTGAATATATAAAGTTGACGCTTTTCAAGGAGGTGTCGTATGACGAATCTCTCTTTTCTTATCGGTTTGATGAAAATTCCATCCGAAAAATTTTTAGAAACAGGTATTTCAAAAAGCATGTTAAGCAGATGGCGCACAGGCAAACGACGTTTAATGCCCGGACGCCGCTGGGCAAAAATAATCGCCGAGATATTTCTTCAAGAAGACGAGCATTCCTCTTCTTCCGCAATCTCTGATATTCTTCGGATTTGGTATCCTGCCGAATTTTGTGAGCTTGAAAAGCCGGCGCTTTTGGAGCGCTTTTTGACCGAAAATAATCAACTTTCGGCGACATATCAAAAAAAACAGAGACTGCTTTTTTATGAGATTATTAATGATAATGAGAACGGAAAAACTATTGAGCAAGCTATAGAACTCGGCGCATTGCGGCTGATTGACTTCATAGAATTGATTACCGCACTGCCGAATCCTATATGTATGGAGTGCGTTCACTTGCAAGGGCTTATCCCTCTTACAAATGACGTCATTGCATGTTTCAGCCGGTTTTTTAAGGCGGGACATAAGATGGACACTGCCATAATGACAAATTTTGCTTACAGAGCGCCCTCAAGCTGGTATGTATACAGGATATTTCTCCAGTTGCACGGATACATACACAACCGCTATTTTGAAGATTATGCTCCCAATGCAACTGACATTATGCTGGCAACGGCGGCGGATAAGTACGCGCTTATAATAAAGCTGGATGAACCTAACAGACTGGAAACTCTGACTGCCGTAATAACCAGCGATAAATCGGAGATTAACAATATCCATCGCCGAATTGCCGAGTATCAAAACCATTCCAAACAGCAAACATATCTGAGAATGGAGGACATTCATCCCAATGATATAAAATATGATATGCTGCGTTCCGATCAGCCTTGCTATGTATACACCGGTCTGCCGCACTTCGGAATCTTGCCGACGGAATATTTTACGGAATTGTTTAACCTGAGAAAAATAGAAGCGGAGCTTATATCCGAATCGCTGAGACCGCTAACTTTAACCCCGTCATTTTTCAACGCAAATACAGCCGTAATGCATATTTTTTGTGCGGATAAAATAGAAGCTGTGTTGATGAAGAAAAGGCATAAAATTCCGGAACTTTCAAAAATTCTTAAACGTCCCGTTTATATGAACACTAAACAATTGTTACGGCAGCTTACAGAGATTCAATCGTTATTGGGAAACATAAAAATTATGAGGTGTGCTTTTTAAGTGAAGAAGATTTTGATAAACTCCCTTTTCAATTTGCCCTTTACGGAGTCCAAATCTTCTTCTCATGGCAGGATAACAAGAGTTTAGTCTACCAAGAGGACGACATAACCCCTCACTGTGCGCAATATTTTGCTTCGATGCTGTGGGAAAAAATTCCCGAACAATATTACAGGCGAGACGTTGTGGACCGCCAAATTGAATTGTGGCTCCAGGAATATGGCGCACTCTCTTGACCTCTAAATTACAGCTAAAAGCCTCACTTGCCCGCTATCAGACAGGCAAGTGAGGCTCCGCTGAAGAGCTGAGAGGCTAATATCGCCGCCCTCTCAAAGATTATTTGCTCAGTGCGTGTTTAAGTACCTCGTCCATAGAGCTAACCGGTATGAAGTTCAATTCTGCGCGTACAAGCGGGTCGATTTCGGCAACGTCCGCTTCATTGCCGCGCGGTATGATGACCGTTCGGATTCCGGAACGCAGAGCGCCCATACTTTTCTCACGCAAGCCGCCGATAGGCAGCGCGCGTCCGCGCAGGGTGATTTCACCGGTCATTGCTATGTCGCCGCGCACGGGTTTGCCGGTAAGCGCGCTGACAACAGCGGTGGTGACCGCTAATCCGGCGCTGGGACCGTCTTTCGGCGTCGCTCCCTCAGGGAAGTGGATATGAATATCCTTGTCTTTATAGAACATAGGATCAATGCCGAGTTCCTGCGACTTGGCGCGTATATAGCTATGTGCGGCTTTTGCGGACTCTTTCATAACATCTCCGAGATTACCGGTAAGTTCCAGCTTACCTGTGCCGTCCATAACGTTGACCTCAACGTCAAGAACCTCACCTCCAACGCTTGTCCACGCAAGCCCGTGCACTAAGCCGACTGAGGCGTTAAGACTTTCTTCGTCGCGCTTGTATTTTTTTGGTCCGAGAATTTCCTCAAGATTGGATGTACGCACGTTTACGCTTTTAATGCTTCCGCCAGCGATTTTGACCGCCGCTTTACGGCATATGGAAGCAAGCTCGCGCTCTAATGTACGCACGCCGCTCTCCCTCGTGTAGTCAGCAATGATTGCGCGAATTGCCTCATCGAAAACGCGTATCTGCCTCGTTTGAAGCCCGTGCTTAGCGCGCTGTTTGGGCAGCAAGTATTTTTTGGAAATAATCAGTTTTTCCTCATCTGTATAACTGGGGATTTCTATGATTTCCATACGGTCAAGGAGCGGCTCCGGAATACCGTCACGGCTGTTAGCGGTAGTAATGAAAAGCGTCCCAGAGAGATCAAACGGAATCTCAAGATAGTGGTCGCGGAATGTGGCGTTCTGTTCCGGGTCAAGCGCTTCAAGCAGGGCGGCGGCAGGGTCTCCGCGGTAATCGTGTCCGAGTTTGTCAATCTCATCAAGCAAAATCAGCGCGTTTTTGCTTCCGGCACGTGAAACGGCTTCCATGATGCGACCCGGCATTGCGCCGACATAGGTTTTGCGGTGTCCGCGAATATCCGCTTCATCGTGGATACCGCCGAGCGAAATACGTGCCATTTTGCGGTTAAGAGCCTTCGCAATGCCTCCGGCAATACTGGTCTTTCCTGTTCCAGGCGGACCAATCAGACAAAGGATTCCGCCTTTGGTCTGAGGGGAAATCTGACGTACGGCGACGAATTCCGTTATGCGGTCTTTGACTTTTTCTAATCCGTAGTGATCGGCGTCGAGTATAAACCGCGTACCGGCAGCGTCGATACGCTCCTCCGTTGACATATTCCACGGAAGTCCAAGACACGCGTCAAGATAGTTAGCGATAACGGATGCATCACCTGACGCGGGATGAGCCTTTTTAAGGCGTTCACATTCTTTAAGCAGCTTGTCCTGCACTTCTTCCGGCAAATTGAGCGCAAGTATCTTCTCGCGGTACGACTCCGATTCATTGTCGCCCTCGTCAGAAAGAGTTTCGCCAAGCGAACGGCGAATGACGTTAAGCTGTTCGCGAAGTATACGCTCCCGCTGACCGTTTTCCATATGCTGAACAGTTGTCAGGCGGATTTGATAGTCCACCTCTAAAAATGCTATCGCGTCAAGGAGGTACTGGTTAAGCAGCTTGAGCCGCTCCAAAGGTTCAAATGTCTCAAGCAATGTTTGTTTTCTATCCGGCGGCAGAAAAATATCCTGAGCGATCAGGTCGGATAATTTACCCGGCACGGAAATTTCTTTAAGCGGAGCGACCGCTTCTTCGTTGTCGTTATGCATCATACCGGCATAGCGGTCACGTAACGCATGAGTTTTTGCGATAAGCTCGGAGATTTCCTCCGCAGACATTCCCGAACCATCGTCTTCCGGTTCCGGAAGTTTCTCCACTTTGCCGATAAAAGCAGGAGAGCTTTTAGTTATTTGGATCAGTTTGCCTCGGCTTTCGCCGGCACACAGGGCGCGCGTACCTTCAGGACTGTTAAGTACCTGTCTGACTTTGGCAATCGTACCAACCTCATACAGCGAATCAATATCCGTAGGGGAATCTAAGTCTCCGGCATCATCTATTTTTTCCGACAGCAGCAATATCTCTTTGCTGCGGCTTGAGATTGCGGCATTAAACGCAGATATAGCAAGCTGGTCGTCCAGTTCAAAATTCACTCTTGACCCCGGGAAAACGGTAAGTCCGCGAAGAATTAGAATCGGCATTGAGCGCATATTTATTCCGCCTTTCGTTAAATCTATGTCATTTTAACATAGGTAAAAAAAATTTTCAATAGGTATATTGATTTTTACGAAAGAATGTGATATACTATAATTACCATTCCGTAAGGGGGATACCTAAATGTTTTTACAAACGTTGAATCAGCTGATGAAAGAGAGAGACATCAGCAAATCGGATTTGTCGCGTTCAGCGGGAATTCCGTACACCACTATTGACGGCTGGTACAAGAAAAGCTATGAGGGTGTTAGGTTAGAGACGCTGCTAAAGCTGTCTAATTTCTTTGACATTTCAATAGATTTTCTTGTACACGGAAAAAGTGATGGCATTACTCTCGAAGAAAAACGCCTGTGCACTAAGTACAGTAAGCTGGACAAGCACGGGCAGAAGGTCGTAAACTTTGTCATAGACGAAGAATTACGTCGCGTAACGGAAGCTCAATTAGAGCAGGTTCATTATCAGCCTACGGATAACGCCAAGCAGTATATTCCGCTGTATCTGACAGCGGCTGCTGCAGGTCTTGCCGCTCCGATCGAAGGCGATGACTTTGAGATGATTGAGCTTCCGCCGAACATCCCGCGCCGCGCTCAGTTCGCTGTGCGCATCAGCGGTGACAGTATGGAGCCGCAGTTTGAAGACGGTCAGACCGTTTACTGCGTCAAGGACGGCGTAAGTTTGTCCGACGGCGACATCGGTATTTTCTGCGTTGACGGCGCGTACTACTGCAAGCAGTACCGCTCCGACGGGGAGAGTATGTACCTTATCTCAATCAACCGCAAACGCAGCGACAGCGACATTACGATTTGGGGCAGCGGTTCCCGCAGAGCTACTTTCCTCGGGAAAGTACTTGGAATAAAATCGTAAGCAAGTCAGTAGCTGACGCACAGTAATGATGGACAGGTTGCACCTCTGCGCCTGACCATTGTTGCTGTTGTGTGCGGACGCATACGGTTCATTCGCTTAGAGTGAAATCCTTATAGATTTTCGGGATAAAAAGATATGAATAAATTTAAGCGCTGCACTGCGGCAGCTGTTATCGCCGCTGTGTTAGCTTTTGCGTTTTTGATATATCCGTTAGCCAGTGCAGGGAACGCTTCCGCGCCGGAAGAATTCATTGCGGCTGCGGATACACTTCACGTACTGGGATTGTTTCTCGGAACGGATAGCGGCTACGAACTTGACCGCACGCCCACACGAGCCGAAGCTGCTGTGATGTTGGTTCGGTTTCTCGGCAAAGAGGCGGAAGCGAACTTAGCTGTCCGGTATTCTGCTCCGTTCTCAGATGTACCGGACTGGGCAAAACCATATGTCGGTTATCTTTACGCAAACGGGATAACGAACGGCGTCAGCGCAACGGAATTCGGAAGCTCTCAGCTTTGCAGCGTTAAGATGTACTCCGCTTTTATTATGCGCGCGCTTGGATATGCGGACGGTATGGATTTTATCTACGATACTGCGGACATAACTGTGCGCACGCTTATTTACTCCAACCTCACTGCCGGAAATTTTACACGCGGCGATATGACTGCGCTTAGTGAGCTTGCGCTTGCGTCGGAAGTCAAATCAACAAGCTTTGGTACGTTAGCCGAAAAACTTGCATCTGACGGCGCTATTCCCGCTAACAGCCCGTACATTGAGCGCGCGAAGCAATATAAGCTCGTGCGCAACGCCTTCACGCAAATCGCGGAGACACAGTACTATGACGTCTCTGTTAGATACACGTTCGCAAGCGACGAGCTTTTTCTCAACGCGGATGAGCTGACTGCTCAGTATCACTATGACGCGCAAAGCGGTTCACCTGAATGGTCTTACAGCGATTCTTCAGGCGCGGAGATTATATATAGCGGCAATGATATTAGCGGCAATTTGGGCAGTGATCTTTCACCGGAAGATTTTAAGCTCAGCTTTGACCTTGATGATGAGCTTCGTTTCTTCAATGCGTTTACTTACGGGTACGAAAGCGTTGGACACATCTATCAGCTTCGGTACGGTGAAAATGATTTCAGCGCGGTTGCTGAGAATATACTTGGTGATGAGTATTCCGCACTCGTTGCGCAGGGTCTGCATATCCGCAGCATTATAACCGAAATCGCCGTCAGCAGTTCAGGAACATTGCGCTATCAGAATACTATGCTTCGCGGTTCCTATCTTGAAGACGGCAAAGAAGTGTTACTGAACGCATATGAAGAAATCACAATCAACGGTATCGAATAGGCAAAACATTGTCAATTATCTTTACCTCCGGTTCGAGTTCAATACCGAACTGGCGCAGAACTTCCTCCTGAACGTGTTCCATTACGCGCAGAACGTCGGAACAGACAGCACCGCCAAGATTCACTATGAATCCGCTGTGCTTTTCCGAAACCGCCGCTCCGCCGGTTCGGTATCCTTTAAGCCCAGCTTTTTCGATTAATTCAGCCGCGTAACCGTCTTTGGGACGCTTGAAAGTACTGCCCGCACTGGGTAAATCAATAGGCTGTTTATCTTTTCGGCGTTTGGATAGCTCGCGCATTTTACTCTGGATTTCAGCAGGATCACCCGGCTGAAGCTTGATAACCGCAGCGGTAATAAATTCACTGTCATCGCTGCAAAAACGGCTGTGACGATATGAAAACTGGCAGGCGTCATTAGATAATGTAAGCTCTTTGCGTGACGGAGAAATTACCGTAACGGTCTCAATGACTTGTGACATTTCACCGCCGTATGCTCCGGCGTTCATCTTTACCGCTCCGCCGAGCGTGCCGGGTATTCCGGATGACCATTCTAATCCGCTTAGCCCGTTAGTCATAGCGACCATAGCCAGCCGCCCGAGCAGTGAACCTGACGAGGCGGCGATTCTGCTGCCCGGCAAAAGCTCCGTATAAGGCTGATAACCGCTGCCGTCCGGACGGGAGCACACGGCGATTCGCTCAATCGGGTCGTCCGTGCATAGCAGATTGGAACCGTTACCTAAAAACAGCGGCTCCAACCCGCCGCGCTTGATTGCGGTAATGACAGGCTCCACCGCTTCAAAGCTGTTCGGGAACACCACAGCGCGTATCGGACCGCCGATTTTGAATGTTGTCAGCTTGGACATAGGTTCATTTTCGATAATTGTAGGTGTTTTCAGCGCGCGGATTTTAGCGATTACGTTGTCTATTTCAGTCATTGTTATATTCCCCTTTTAATCCGTCATTAGGACGAGCGATACTTGCATAAGTAACAGTTAAGGCAATGGGTAAATGGTCATCTGTCCTATCATACTCCCTGATTGCCCGTAATATTCAGGAGGTCAGCTTATGTTTAGTATCTCATTATTGTTGTTGCTGAAAGCGGCATTTTGGAGCCTGCGGCTCGGCGGTATTGGTAAAAGCTCTTTTCCGAGGGCATTAAAACCCGAAGAAGAAGAAAAATTGGTTGAAAGACTATCGCAAGGCGACAGATATGCCCGGGATAAACTTATTGAACACAATCTTAGGTTAGTAGCGCACGTGTGCAAAAAATATTATTCGCGCTATGACCAGGAAGATCTTATCAGTATGGGGACGATAGGTTTGATTAAGGGCATAGACTCTTTCCGTCCTGATATGAATACCAAGCTGTCTACCTATGTAGCGCGGTGTATTGACAACGAAGTACTTATGCAATTCCGCAAAGACCATAGCGGATATCACGAGTTTTCTCTTAACGGTTTTATTGAAGTCGGTGATGAGGAAAGCAATCTTACCCTGCTTGACACAATTGCTTCAAATAATAATATCATAGAGGATCTGGAACGTCAAGAGGATTCCGGACGTTTGAAGGAACTTGTAAGGTCAATACTTACCCCGCGTGAGACGCAAGTGATGGTCGCCCGCTTCGGACTGGACGGCAATCCTCCGGAGACACAATCCGGTATCGGAAAGCGGCTGAACATTTCACGTTCGTATGTGTCGAGAATTGAAAAGCGCGCTATAGAAAAACTCCGCCGTGAGTTCATCGATATGCCGGAAGGTCACGGAAAGAGCAAGCGGAAATAATTTCAGTTCTTTTACTTTGACAAACACAAGAGAGCGGCAAAGCCGCTCTCCATTAATGTTTAACACAAATAGGTCAAGCCTTATGCCAACGGAACCGAAAGATCAAACTCGTATTTGCGGGCATAACTCTTGCGGTACGCTTTGCCTACAAACCAACCTGCCGCACACAGTATAGCGAACACTATCATAAAGATTATCTGCCCTATACGGTTGTTAGGGTCGCTGGGCATATGCAATCCGAAAAGCGACATGAACGGCAAAACGCCCGATGTGCCGTATCCCCAAAAGAAAGAGTAAAGACCATTCGGCTCGGTCGTGTTAACCAATCCGACCATAGGCAGAAGATTAACGACCACAACGGTTACAGCTCCCCAAATTTGACGGTGGAAACCCATCCAGAAACAATAACCGATAGCGCCGCAGAATAAAAGGACGGACATTACGACGAACTGCCAGCCTACTTCCGCGCCGATACGCGCAAGTTCGTAACCCTTAGTTGACCCCATAAGCCCGATTGCGGCGCCGTTTTTGCCGCCGGGAGTGACAATGTCAAACCTAAAACCTGATAAGATGCCAAGTTCGGCAATAGCTAAGAAGTAAATCAAAAATGTGTAAACTATAGCTTTGGGTATGCTTTCGTATATTTTCTTTTTTTCTTTTTCCATTTTTAAGAACCTCAATTATGTATAGAGTAGAGCCTACCCGCTCCCATTTGTAGTCATTATAACATAATCGAATCTGTATAGTCAAGTGTTTTTTGTGGATTCAGCAAAATTTTTTATAGGGATATTTCTCCGTATGTGCTGAGTTGTTTAATGTTCTTGACATTAGAAAAGGTTTGTGCTAAAATTTACTTAATTTAATTGGCGCGGAATCCGTGCCGGAGCGGAGTTATTTATGAAGAGACGTATACTTAGTCTGATAATAGCGGCAGTACTTGCGATAGGCATTCTTGCCGGATGCGCTTCTAATAAAACTGAAGACGAAAAACTGTTAGAGTTCGCCGACCAAATGGCGCGTTCGACCTTAGAGACGTCAACCGTCAATATACATTTTAGCCTTGCTCACCCGGAAAGTTATGGTATAGCTGATATTAAGCCTACTTTAGGAACATACGCTAACGACGAGAGCATAGCCGACGCGGAGGCGGAGTTGGCACAGTATGAAACTGAACTTGCAAAGGTCGATTACGGGAAGCTGACCGGAGACGGGAAAATGCTGTACGATTATCTCCAAGCCTCTCTGAATGCAGGGCGGGCAATGCAGGGATTGGAATTTTATGTAGAACCGCTGTCGGTTATCGGTGGGGAGCAAATGTCGATCCCGGTGCTGATGTGGAATTATTTGTTATATGATAAAGGCGACGCAGAAGATTATATCGGGCTGCTTAATGACCTGCCGAGATATTTTGAAGAGATTGCCGAGTTTGAGAAACGGCGTTCGGAGCTTGGTTATTTTATGCCGGATGCAAGCGCTGATAAGATTATCGAACAGTGCCGCGCTCAGGCAGATGTAGGTGACGACCACTTTTTAATCGCCGCGTTTAACTCGCGCATCGAAAATATTGAGGGGATTACCTCCGATGAAATTGAGAAATATCAAGCCGAAAACATGATCGCGATGAAAGAAAGTTATTCAGCCGCTTACAGTCGGCTGGCAGACGATATTGAGACGCTGAAAGGTACCGGCATAAATGACGGAGGAGTGGCTAACCTTGACGGAGGGAAAGAGTTCTATGAAGCAAAAGTACAAACTTCCGCAGGCGTTGACAAGACTATCAGTGAAATCAAAGCCGGTTTTGAAAGCCGTATTGTGCAGATCAGCACTCAGTTTATGAAAATTCTTGCACTGAAACCGAATCTGATAGACGAACTTATGACATACGCGCCGGAGCTTTCCGGACATAATGAAATAATAGACGCGCTAAAAAACAATCTTTTAGAGGATTTCCCCGCGCCGCCGGAGGTTAACTACTGGTTCGACAATGCTCCGGAGGAGCTGTCTGAAAATCTTAATCCGGCATTGTATATTATCGCGCCAGCAGACGCATATCAAAATAACCAAATCGTGTGGAATATAAAGGATGAAAGCGCATCCGCCCAGACATTCAGCACACTTGCGCACGAATCATACCCGGGACATCTGTATCAGAACGTTTCGTTCCTTGATACAAAACCGGCGCTTATCAGGACGATCCCGTGGAATGTCGGCTATGTTGAGGGTTGGGGACTGTATGCGGAACTTTACTCCTATAAGTGGATGACGGACGACAAGGAACTAAACGAACTTGCCGCGCTGAATACAGAGCTTACCCTTTGTCTTTACGCCATCGCGGACATAAACGTCAACTATGAGAGCGCATCATTTGATGATTACCTTGACTTTTGGACGATGTACGGAGTTGACGTGCGCGGCGACGAGACAATATTAGAAGAGTTCACTAAAATGTACTATGACTATTTGACTATGCAGCCGGGTGTGTACATAAACTACGCTCAAGGCTATCAGGAGCTGCGGTCGCTGCGTGATAAATACGTTGATAAAGGCAATATGGAGCTGAAAGATTTTCATAGTAAAGTTATCAAAGCCGGAGCGGTTCCGTTCAAAATGCTTGATGATTATCTTGACGGAAAGTACGATACGGCTGCGTCAGCCAACGCTGAATAACATATTAACACTGGAGGCTAATTAAAAAATGCTCACAAAAGACGATATAAAAAAGATAGCGTCGCTGTCGCGCCTTTATGTTTCTGACAGCGATCTTGGCGCGCTGGCGACGGATATGAGCGCGATAGTAGAGTTTGCCAATCAAATCGCGGAGTGCGAAATCTCTGCCGCTGACCGCGCTATTATTACTGAAAAAGAAACGGGTTCCACCCTTCCGCTTATGCGTGAGGATGCCGATACTGGCTCGCCGGTACGCAGCGTATCACTTGCGCCGTCCGCAACCTCAGATGGTGAATATTTTGCGCTGGAGGTTTACAAACGTGGCTAAAAACGGAAGAATTAAGGCGATACAGACCGCATTGGAAAGCGGTAAAACATCCTGTACTGAGCTGACGCGGCAATATTTGGACGCGATACGCAAAAACGAATCACTGAACGCTTATATCAGTATAACAGACGAAACCGCTATTGAGACGGCGGGAATCGTAGACGCTAAACTTGCAAGAGGTGAGAAGCTTTCTGCATTGGAGGGCGTACCTTTCTCTTTGAAAGATAATATCAGCACGACCGGATTAGAGACAAGCTGCGCGTCGGAAATGTTAAACGGCTATAAGCCGTCATATGACGCGTTTGTGTGGGACATTTTTAAGTCCGCGAACGCGCCGCTGCTTGGCAAGGCGAATATGGACGAGTTTGCAATGGGCTCAACGTGTGAAACATCCCGCACAGGCGGAGCCAAGAATCCGTACAATACCGAATATGTGCCCGGAGGAAGCAGCGGAGGAAGCGCGAGTGCTGTAGCCGCAAACATTGCCGCATACAGCATTGGAAGCGATACTGGCGGAAGCGTACGTCAGCCCGCTTCATTCTGCGGACTTGTCGGACTGAAGCCGACATACGGCGCGGTCAGCCGACGCGGACTGATAGCGTATGCGTCAAGCCTTGACCAAATCGGCGTACTGGCGCAAAGCACGGCGGATTGCGCGGAGGTCTTCCGTAAAATTGCCGTACATGATGCACTTGATATGACCTCAACGCCGTTTCCGGCATATGAGGGCGGAAATGCAATAAAAATAGGCGTTGCGGAGGAGTTCTTTACCGGAGCGTCAGCGGACGTTTACAGCGCGCTTCAAAATACGATACGTGTGATGGAACAGATAACCGGCAACACGGTGGAAATTGTAAAATTCCCGTTGCTTAAATACGCTCTGCCGGTATATTATATTATCGCCTGTGCGGAGGCAAGCTCTAATCTGGGGCGTTATGACGGTATACGATATGGGCGTCCGGCGGAAGCTTACGAGGATATTGACGATGCAATAAGCCGCGTTAGAAGCGCCGGGTTCGGCACAGAGGTACAACGGCGGATTTT
Source organism: Oscillospiraceae bacterium (assembly GCA_031288675.1). GTDB lineage: Bacteria > Bacillota > Clostridia > Oscillospirales > Oscillospiraceae > JAISJH01. The sequence continues at coordinate 34,084 of JAITQY010000178.1, forward strand.
GCTTGGCGCGTATGTGCTTAGCTCCGGTTTCTTTGACGCATACTATGTCAAAGCGAGAGAGCTTAAACAGATAATGACATATAAACTCGTCAACGAAACTCTTGCCGGCGTTGACTTTTTGATTACGCCCACAGCCCCGGCAACTGCGCTGAAATTTGGAGCTAAGATGTCGCCTGTAGAGATGTATCTTACCGATATATGTACGGTTACAGTAAATCTTACCGGACTGCCAGCAGTAAGTGTTCCGTGCGGTTTTGACCGGAACGGGATGCCGATAGGCGCGCAGATAATCGGGAAGCGGTATTCAGACTTCAGGTTATTTGAGCTTGCTTCAAAGTTTGAGCAAGCGACGGACTCTGAGTTTTTGACGCCGCTAAACGGCGTAAACGGAATGGGGGTGAGTTTGTAATGGCTGTTTCAACTAAATATGAGATCGTAATCGGATTGGAGACGCACATAGAGCTTTCTACGAAGTCAAAGCTTTTCTGCGGGTGCAGCGCGAAATTCGGCGGCGAACCGAATACTAACGTATGTCCCGTATGTCTCGGGCATCCGGGCGCTCTGCCAGCACTGAACCGAAACGCTGTGGAATTCACCGCAATGGCAGGTCTTGCGCTTGGGTGCGGTATACCCGGACTAAGCTATATGGACCGCAAGCACTACTTCTACCCCGATTTGCCTAAGGCGTTTCAAACGTCACAGTTCCATCATCCGATTTGCATCGGAGGAAGCGTTACGCTGTCCGATGGGCGCGTTATGAGGCTGAACCACATCCACCTTGAAGAGGACGCCGGGAAACTGGTACACGAGCGCGGCAAAACGCTTGTCGACTACAACCGCGGCGGAGTACCGCTTATGGAGCTTGTCGGAGAGCCTGATTTGCGCTCTGCAGAAGACGCCGTGGAATACCTTGAAATCCTGCAGGGAATTATGAGGACGATAGGCGTAAGCGACTGCCGGATGCAGGAGGGAAGTATGCGCTGTGACGTGAACATCAGCTTACACTTGCCCGGTACGGAGTACGGTACGCGCGCAGAGATCAAGAATCTTAACTCCTTCGTAAGCGTTCGTCAGGCGATAGAATTTGAGGCTGAACGCCAAAGCGATATTCTTGAGGCAGGCGGATCAGTCAGGCAGGAAACGCGCGGATTTGACGCAAACACGGGAGAAACCTACAGTTTACGCAGTAAGGAAAACAGCGACGATTACCGCTATTTCCCCGAACCCGACATTATTCCGATACGCTTAAAACCGGAAACGGTCAAAGAGCTGCTTGCGCGTATTCCGGAACTGCCGCGTGCGCGCGCGGAAAGGTATATTGAACAGTTCGGGCTTAGCGAAAAAGATGCGGCACTGATCTCCAAATACCGCAGGGTGGCGGAGTATTTTGATACCGCAGTTACGGAGTCGGCAACGGGGAACGGGAAACTCGCGGCGAATTTAATACTGTCGCAGATGTTTGCGAAAATCTCTACGGAAACGGAACGGGAAGAGTGGTCTCCGCCGGTGTCCGCAAACCAGCTTGGGGAACTTATCGCGTTAACAGACAGCGGCAAAATCAATAACAATGTTGCAAAGCGCGTTTTGTCAGCGATGTGGGATTCCGGCAAAGACGCCGCCGTAATAATCAAGGAACAAGGCTTTGACGGTCCTGCCTTAGACGCGGAGGCATTGTGCAAGGCGGCAATTGATGCTAACCCGACCGCCGCCGCAGACTTCAAAGCAGGCAAAGAGAAGGCACTGCAGGCGCTTATCGGCTACGTTATGAAAGAGTCACGCGGCAAGGCTCCCGCTGACGAGGTTCGCGCAACGCTCGCGAGACTGTTGTCGTAATGGACGGCTTCGTTCAGAGAAGCCGAGTACGCAGGGGAGGATAGTGATGATGATTCACCATATGGAGCGCCCTTTAATGTAGCTGAAGCCGATTCTGTTTTCGGGTCACAGTATATAACCAACTTTGAGAACATCTGGAATAACGCATCGGTTTAGCAGCGCGTCCTTTCGTCACCAATAGTGCCACATATCGCCACTCCCCCTGTAAGTCTGGAGACTTACAGGGGTTTTAGTGTTGTTGGGCAATACCTATACTTGTTTATCCGGCACTACGGAGAGCGTATATCCAAGCGGCTTCAGTACGCGCAGAACCGTACTTACCTGCGGAGAGTGTACGGAGCGCTCGAGACGCGCAATGACGGACTGAGACAGTCCACACATCTCCGCGAGCTGTTTTTGCGTCAACCCCTGTTTCGCGCGCGCTGTCGCAATCGCGATTATCACGTTCTTTTCGAGTTCGATTTCCGCCTCATCCTGCGGTGTAAGATTGAGCGTCTTGCGGTATTCGCTCCAAGTGAGCGGTTTATTACGTTCCATAGTTATCTGTTCCTTTCAATATAATCAGCCATACGGCGTTTTGCCGTTTCGATTTCACGGGACGGCGTTTTCTGTGTTTTTTTCACGAAGTGGTGCAGAAGAACGAAAGTGCGGTTGTTCCTTACAAAGAAATACAGTATGCGGTCGTCATACGGACGCAGTTCCCATATTTCTCCTTCAAGGTGCTTTGTGACTGGCTGACCAACCCACGTTCCTTTTTGTGCAAGAGCATCCATATATGAAACAATCTTGTTAAGACGCACGCGCTCAGCTTTGTTGGTTTCGGCAGCTGTTTTTAACTTATCAATAAATTGTTTGACCGGACGCTCCCCGTTCGGGGTTTCGTAAAATTCAATCTCAAACATTAGTATTTCCACCTCGCATTGTCATTATAGCAAATTCGCGCTTAAATGTCAATAGCAAATTTGTGATTTTAACATCTTTTTAATATGGTCATTAAGACTATAACACAAATAAAAAATATCAATAAAAAATTATATTTTTCGTATTATAATCCATAAGTGCTTCAAAGGAGCATATGCTTGGGTTTGGGCGGCGTATGGCGGAGATGAGTGATATTACGACCGAGTTTATAAAGGCTCAGTGCAGGGATATTGTCAAGAATATATTCTACAGATACAACGACACCAAAATTCTGCCGCTTTACGAAAAGAAAACCCTGATGAATATCAGTGAACTGTACGTCGGTAAGCTCGGAGGAAACAGCTACGCGGGTCTGCTGCTTGATGAAATGGACGCTTGGGGTCGATTACGGCTCCGGTCACGACGAGGAGGAATATAACGACGGAGGGAGTAGTCCTTATCAAGGGGGTTAAAAAACAATTTTTGTAGATAAGCAAGTTATACGAGTTGCTCAAAAAAGTCGTTATAAACACAAAATTTGCAGTTGCATTCGCATGTGAAATATGCTACAATGCTAAAATTAGGTGATTGTGAATTGGCGTGTATGATATATGATAGTTACGATACAGAGCTCAGAATGCCGTTTACAGCATGTTGTAGATAGCGCGACCGTAATGCTTGGCTTAGCGGCTCGAAACATTCGATGCCTGTCTTAGCGGCAAAGCTGTATTCAAACGCAGGAGGTTTAGGTATGGTAGAGAAAAACGGCAAATTTCAACCGCTAAGCGAAAGTTTGGATGTGAATATATATCAAAGTATCCGTTATACTCTTGCGATAGCACGTTCAAAAGCGTTCACTATTTGACGGCAATGGAAATATTGGAGGTATAGTGTGATGCAAGAAGCATTTGAGAGCAATGATCAGTCAAATCCTGATGTAATAGAAGATGACATTAGGATGGCTATGCCACGCATACTTGAAATTTTGTTGGTCG